>CAITYE010000405.1 GCA_903896535.1 uncultured Paracraurococcus sp. | reverse complement strand
CTTGAGCGAGGCGATACAATCCAGCGCGCGGACCGGCTGGCCATCGTGGAAGCGCAACCCTTCCCGCAGCCGAATCGTCCAGGTCAGACCATCGGCTGAGACGCTATGCCCCTCGGCCATTTGCGGCTGTGGTCGAAGCGAACGGTCGCAGCCGTAAAGCGTATCGAAGACACAGTAGCCATGCGTCGTGACGATCGTTGTAGGGTTGAAGATGGGGTCAAGCGAGGCGAGCGCGGCCTGTGGCATGAAGCGAAGGGTGCGCGCCCGCGCTGGCTGCGCCAGGGCAGGGGCGGCCAGCAAGGCGACGGTGCTACCCAGCAACTGGCGACGGTCCAGCATCGTTTCCTCCTCAACGACGAGGAGGCGGTGGCGCCACGCGGTACCATGCCGCTGGGCGAGCCCACACCGCTCCCTTCGCCGGTACTAACCGGATCAGGTTCCAGGAGTCGCGGGATCCCGCCTCTCAGCCCGACCAAACGGGCTCCCCCAGGTGATGGGCCGAGAGTGGCGTCTCCTCGGCCATGGCGCAAGGTTTGCTGCCGGCCCCTGCCGCTGGCATGGTCAAGCCATGGGATGAACGCGCAGCGGCGACACCAACCGGAGCCCTTGCCCATGCTTGCCGAAACCACCGCCACCCGACCAATTCCGGGGGCCAGCTTCGGTGCCGAATTGCCTGGCTGGCGCATCGCAGGCGATGTGCCCGAGATTGCGATGGATGGCTTTCGCGCGGCGCTGCATCGGCACCGGATCCTTTTGCTGCGCAGCGTGCCGAACAATCCTGGGGCCCTCGTTGCGTTCAGCGGCCGGCTCGGCCCGCTGGAGTTGCACTCCGCGTCGACCGCCACCCACCCGGTGCACCCGGAGGTCTTCTGTGTCGGCAACTACGAAGCCGATGGCATCCGCGCCAATTTCGCCCGCGGGGTCGAACAATGGCACGCGGATAGCAGCTTCCGTTCAGTACCCAGCGCAGCCTCTCTGTTCTATGGCGCGATCGTGCCGCCGGTCGGAGGAGAAACCTGGTTCCTTGACGCGACGGCAACCTGGATGGCGCTGCCCGCGGCGATGCAGGCGCGCATCGAGGGCCTGACCGCGATCCACGATATCGCCACGCTGCACGCCTGGAACAGCCGGCATACACCAGGTCGCCCGCCGCTCTCTGAGGAAACCCGGCGTCGCTTCCCGCCGCAGCCACAACCCTTGGTCCGGGTTCACCCGGTAACCGGCGCCCGCTCGCTGTTTCTATGCCCGGCGGTGATCAGTCATATCGAGGGCATGAGTCTGGCGGCGAGTGCCGCATTGATCGAGACGCTGATGGCGCATGCGACCGAGGAGCGTTTCCTCTACCGGCACGCCTGGCAGCCGGGCGATCTCGTTGCCTGGGATAACCGCGCGGTGCTGCATACCGCCACGCTGTTCGATCACACAAAATACACCCGGCTGATGTTTCGCACGATGATCGCCGGGTGATGTCCGGCTGGCGATGGCCGCGCTAGTCTTCCCGGAATTCCAGAATTAGGGAGGAAAGCTATGGACGCCGTCACCCAGCCGCTCGTCATCCGCCTGCACGCCGAGGATGGCGTGTTGATCGCCCGCCAGGCGCTGCCGCCCGGTACGCCGGTGGCGCCGGGCGTCCATGCCGCCACGCGCATCCCGCCAGGCCATAAGATAGCGGTGGCGCCGCATGCCGAGGGCGCACCGATTCGGCGCTATGGCCAGATCATCGGCTTCGCCACCGAAGCGATCGCCCCCGGGCAATGGGTCCATACCCACAATATGGCGATGGGGGATTTCGCCCGCGACTATGCCTGGGGTGTGGATGCGCGGCCGACCCTGCCGGTGTCGGGGCCTGCCAGCTTTCAGGGTATTCGTCGCGCGGATGGTCGGGTCGCGACGCGCAATTACATTGGTATCGTCACTTCGGTGAATTGCTCCGCGCACGTGGCCGAACTGATCGCCCAGGCCTTTCGTCGGAATCCGTTGACGGGTGAGGACCCGCTTGCCGCCTGGCCGAACGTGGACGGCGTTGTGGCGCTGACCCACAAGACCGGCTGCGGCATGACCGATGGTGAGCCGCTGCGGCTGCTCCGCCGCACCCTCGGCGGCTTTGCCCGGCACGCCAATTTCGCGCATGTGATTGGTGTCGGGCTGGGCTGCGAGGTGAACCAGATCGGCGGCTTGCTGGAGGAGCAGCGACTATCGGGTCGGCTCCGCAGCATGGATATCCAGGAGATGGGTGGCACGCGGAAGACTGTGCAGGCCGGCATCGACTTCGTGCGGGAGGTGCTGGCGGAGGCGAACCAGGTACGGCGGGTGACCGTGCCGGCGAGCGAGTTGTGTATTGCGCTGCAATGCGGCGGCTCGGACGGCTATTCGGGTATTACCGCCAATCCGGCATTGGGCGCGGCCTCCGATCTCGTGGTGCAGCATGGCGGCACGGTGATCCTGAGCGAATCGCCAGAGACCTATGGTGCCGAGCACCTGCTGACCCGGCGGGCGGTCAGCCAGGCGGTTGGGCAGAAGTTGGTCGATGTGATGCATTGGTGGGAAGCGTATTGCGCGCGGGAGGGGGCGGAGATGAATGCCAATCCCTCACCCGGCAACAAGGCCGGCGGGCTGACCACGATCCTGGAAAAATCGCTGGGTGCCATGGCCAAGGCGGGCACCACCAATTTGGTGGATGTGGTGCGCTACGCCGAGCCGGTGACGGCCAAGGGCTTCGTGTTCATGGATACCCCCGGCTATGACCCGGTGGGGGCCACTGGGCAGGTGGCGGGGGGCGCCAATCTGCTGTGCTTCACCACGGGCCGCGGCAGCGTCTTCGGCTGCAAGCCGACCCCTTCGCTGAAACTGGCGACGAACACGCCGATGTATCAGCGGATGGAAGACGATATGGACATCAACTGCGGCACCATCCTGACCGGCGAGGAGAGTGTGCAGGAGGTAGGCGAGCGGATTTTTGCAAAGATGCTGGCGACCGCGAGCGGCGCACAGACGAAAAGCGAGAGCTTCGATTTCGGCGCTTCCGAATTCGCGCCCTGGGTGCTTGGCGCGACGATGTAGACCGCGGGTGAAGGGCGCAGCTGCGCCCGCTCGCCACGCCATAGCGTTTCCACATCGATATCCTGGGGCGGTGCCTGCCGTGCCCCAGGGCTCCACTCGCAGTACTGGCGGTTTCCCAGGAGGGCTAAACCGAGAGCGGCCCCCGGGTGATCGATGATAGATCAAGGTTAAGGGTGCGGTAGGTCGCCGTGATGCCGGTGATGCCGAGCCGGTTCAGCCGTTCAGCATGCATGCGATGATAGGCTTCAGCCGCCGCGCGGGTCTCGAACAGATAGACACCGCCGGCACGGCCTTCGTGGGCACTTTCGGTCCAGAGCTTCCAGTGTAGCCCAGGCTCGGCGGCGATGTTCTCGGCCAGGGCGCGCATGGCCGCCGCCTGCTCCGGCCCGCCAGGGGGGCGGGCCGGGAAATCGAAGATGACCAGGGTGAGCGCCTGACCGGGGCGATCAGCCGGCATAGGCGATCATTTTTTGCACCTGCTCGCCAAGGCCCTGGATGCCCAGGCGCATGGTTTGCCCGGCCTTAAGGAAGACGGGCATCGGCTTGATGCCGACGCCGACGCCGGGCGGCGTGCCGGTAAAGATCACATCGCCAGGATGCAAGGTGATGCAATGGGAGACGTAGGAGACAAGGGTCTTCACGCCGAAGATCATCGTCTTCGTATTCCCGTCCTGATACCGCTTGCCATCGACATCGCAGAACATGGTCAGGTTCTGCGGGTCGGGCACTTCGTCCTTGGTGACCAGCCAGGGGCCGACGGGGCCGAAGGTGTCGAAGCCCTTGCCCTTGTCCCAGGTCATGCCTTTTTCCATCTGCCATTCGCGTTCGGAAACATCGTTCCCAACGGCATAGCCGGCGACGTGATCGAGCGCCTGGGCCTCGCTCACGCACTTCGCCCGGGTGCCGATAATGATGCAGAGCTCGACTTCCCAGTCGGTCTTGACGCTGTTCTTCGGAATCATGATGTCGTCATTCGGTCCGCAAAGGGCGCCGAGCGATTTCAGGAAGACGATCGGCTCTTTCGGGATCGGGTTACCCGTTTCCTTCGCGTGATCCACGTAGTTCAGGCCAATGCAGACGAGGTTCGTCATGCCGGAGACCGGTGATCCGAGGCGCGGCTTGCCGGCAACCGCCGGCAGCGTCGTGGGGTCGAGCGCTGCGATTTTTGCCAAGCCGGCCGGCGAAAGCGCAGCGCCGGCGAGATCGGGAATCACGCCGGAGAGATCGCGGATCGTACCGCCGGCGTCGAGCAAGCCGGGCTTCTCAGCGCCAGCGGAACCATAGCGAAGCAGTTTCATGGGATGTCTCTCCTGGCTTTTCTATCTCGGCCGATTGGCAGCGGCAGCGGGTTCGGTGGCCGTGTCATCGCCCATAGATCGATCTGACGGGTTGATATGACGGCGTGTCTCCAAAGCTTGATCTATAGCGTCCAGCCGCCATCGATCACGATCGCCTGTCCTGTGACGAAGGTGCTTTCGTCCGCCGACAGATAAACAACGAGTGCGGCCATTTCCTCGGCCGTCGCCAGCCTGCCCATGGCTTGGCGCGCGACAAAGGCGGCGCGCGCCTGATCCATTCCCCCGGAAGCGGCGGCATTGGCTGCAATCCGTTCACCAAGACTGGGCGTATCCACAGTACCAGGGCAGAGGCAATTGCACCGGATGCCCTGGCGCACGTAGTCGGTCGCCACCGATTTGGTTAGCCCGACGACCGCCGCTTTGGTCGTGCCATAGAGGAAGCGATCCGGCGCACCTTTCACCGAGGAACACGCCGATGCCATATTGACGATAGATCCGCCGCCTTTCGCCAACATGCCGGGCAGCGCCGCGCGAATGCTCTGCCACATGCTTCTCACATTGAGGGCGAAGGCGAAATCCCATTCGGCATCGGTGCAGGTCTCGACCGTGTTCTGATGCACGAAACCTGCGCAGTTGAACAGCACGTCGAGCGGCCCCGCGGTGGCGACCGCCTTCGCCACAGCAGCATCAACCAGCATGTCGAGTGCCTGCGTCTCGATGCCAAGCGCGATCAGGCCCTTGAGCTTGTCAGAATCCTTGTCGGTCGCGATGACCTTGGCGCCGGCCTCGGCATAGGCAATCGCGGTGGCCCGGCCGATGCCTTGGCCGGCTGCCGTGACGAAGCAGCGTTTGCCCTGTAACCGGCCCGCCATCGGTACGTCCCCCTCATCCTCGCGCCATCCTGACAATCACAAGGCCGCCGTCAAGCCGAAGCCTTGGCCGGTGCCGAAGGGGATGCCGGCGCCGTGCGGGTGGGCTAGCGTGAGGCAAAAGCGGCAAGGCCGCGCTGGGGGGAGGGCAGACCATGTCAGGTTTCGCAAGCGCCAACGATCTCGCCGAGAAGAACGTCTCTTTCGACGAGCTCGGTCCGGGCCTCTACGGCTGGACGGCCGAGGGGGACCCAAATTCTGGCATCGTCATCGGTGATGACGGGGTGCTGGTGGTGGATGCGCAAGCGACGCCGAACATGGCCGCCGATGTCATCAACAAGGTCCGCAGCGTGACCGACAAGCCGGTGACCCATGTGGTCCTCAGCCATTACCACGCGGTCCGCGTGCTGGGCGCCTCCGGCTACAAGGGTGCACAGATTATCTGCTCCGATGTCACGCGTGCCTTGATCGTCGAACGCGGCCAGCAGGACATGGACAGCGAGATCGGCCGTTTCCCCAGGCTCTTTCGGGGTAAAGAGAGCATCCCTGGATTGACCTGGCCGCATATCACCTTCCACCGGCGAATGACGCTATGGATGGGCCGGCGTGAGGTGCAGATCATTCATGTCGGGCGCAGCCATACGGCAGGTGACACCGTGGTCTGGCTACCGCAGGAAAAGGTCTGCTTTGCCGGCGATATCGTTGAATTCGGGGCGACACCTTATTGCGGCGATGCGCATTTTGCCGATTGGCCGGCGACCTTGGCCGCGGTGCAGGCCCTGGGCGCGGAGAAACTGGTACCGGGACGCGGCCGCAGCCTGATGAGCAAGACCGATATCGCTGAAGGGCTGGCAGGGACGGCGGCCTTTACCTCGGACCTTTTCGCGATCGCCAGGGCGGGCGTTGCCAAGGGCGCGACCCTGAAGCAGGTTTATGACGAGGCAATAGCGTCCATGCGGCCGAAATATGGGGCTTGGGTGATCTTCGACCATTGCATGCCATTCAACGTCAGTCGCGCCTATGACGAGGCCAAGGGCCTCGATCACCCGCGCATCTGGACCGCTGAGCGCGACGTCGAGATGTGGCAGGCGTTGGAGCATGGGGCCGCACGCTCGGGTGAGCTCAAGGGCTAATCGTGCGGGCGGATGGCCGAGAGTAAGCTCGGGAGGTCCGAATAGGCCGCTATAACTCCCGTGTCATAAGCCGATGATGTGACGTCAATCGCTGTCAGCACGGGCATCGGGGTATTCATTGAGTCAGCGCAGATTCAATGAGAGACCGCATCGTCGCGATGGTGTTGACGACGTGCCGCCCAGTCCTGGTCGGGGGCTCCTCGCGGTCGCCAGGTTGCCGGAACGGCAGGCGCCGCGCAGCATGGCGTGGAGCGTTCGGCGGAGGGTGCAATCGTCGTCCGTTCGATGACCAGGGATTCGAGGTCAGCGATGGAGGGGGTGGCATGGTGGTCGAAGCTTCGCCAGCCACGGCCCTCGTAGTGGCCAAGTTCGTTCCCTGTTTTAGCTCCTGATAGTGGCGCTCGATGCGCCCGCTCAGCAGGGTGTGGCGGACCAGCTTGGTGCGATTGGGGGCGGCTGGCAGCGTGGAGAATCCGAACTTGCTGGGTACGCCAACACCGACCGGCCAATCGATTAGGCACCATTCCTCGGCGCGCCGCGCAGTTGTGCCCTCGCGCCAGCTCAACGGAGGCTGCTCTAGGCGGTGTCAGGTAGTGCTGCAGCAAGCTCTCTCACGGAGACAGGCTTGCGGTATCGGCTGCGCCTGACGCGGCTCGAGGGTCGGCCGCGCCCGCCGCAAGGTTTGACCGGTAGGGGCGTCTGGCTTGGCGGCCAGAGGTTGGCGGCGGATTGGATGCCGACGACGTAAGTGGGCCCGACAGCGGTGATGCCATCGCGGAACCCAGAATCCGGCCGTAGCCGGCGTCGGCCGCACGACGCCGGGTGGGATGCCGTTGGCCTGCGCGGCGCGGATCTGCTCAAGCGCAATTTGCGGCTTGGTGGCGAAGGGCAGCGCCCCCGGCACCCCGGCCCTGCTGCATCGGGCCGTCTCCTCGGCGCAGGACTGCGGCAGATAGAGACGCTAGGCCACCGGCAGGCTCGCATGCTCGTTGGCGACCGAGACGCTGACCGCGACCTGACAAATGTCCGGCTCGCCGCGTTGACCGCAGTATTGCCGCGCGACGCCGACCGAGTGCGGGCCCTTTTTCGGGAAGTCGGTATCGTCGGTGATCCAGGCTTGGATCGGGCCTGCTGCTGGATCGCGGGCAGCACCCGGGCGTGGACCAAGGCGAACATCGTCGCATCGGGCGAGTTGGCTTTGGCGATGAGGTGATGCAGCGATTGGTGCGTCGCTTGAACCCGGCCAGGCTCGACCCCGGCCGCTATCGGCTGGATGGTCTGGCGGTCGCGAGGCAGCAGGAGCCCAGCGCAATATTGCCGAATAGTCTCAATACGGTTAGGATGCCCAAGCGCGGCACCAAGCGTCTCCACATAGGCTGACGGCCACGATCCACTGTTCCCCGACGCGGATGGAAGAGCAACGCACAGTATCCACATGCGTGAATGTCAACGCCGGTTGAAATCTGGTCCAGTCTGGCGCGGTGCGCCGGTTGAAACCTGACCCGCCTTCGCCCGCTGTAGGGCGAGCCCCACCCTGGACGGCGTGGCTCACCATGCAGGCTTCGGCTCGGCTATGCGGCCTGCACGCCGCTTGGCCTTCCGCCGGAAGCTCGCGCTGCTGATCTGTGGACTGCCCCGGCCGGCGATCATGCATCGGATAGACGCGCCGCATCTCGTGCAGCCCTTCGCGGGCAGCTAGATGTTGCGTGATAGGCTTCGGTTGGGCGGGCTGACGACCTGCCCTCTGGCGATGGTGACATATTAATATGTGGCAAATCGATACAGAGGCGCTGTGTCGCTTGCGGAGTATGTCCAAGCCCTCACCGGGCCACAAGATTTACCCGTATCTGCCGCGCAAGGTCCGGACCGGTCGGCCGAACCAGGTCTGGGCAATGGACGTCCAGTATATCCCGATGGCGCGCGGCTTCGTCTATCTGGCTGCGGCGGTGGACCGGTTCAGCCGATAAGGTCTGGCCTAGCGGTCATCCATCACGCTGAAGATCGAGTTCGGCATCGATGCCACGCGGGAGGTATTGGCCCGCTATGGCAAGCCGGAGATCGTCGACACCAACCTGGGCAGCCAGTTCACCGGCGCGGGTGTTACGGGGATGCGGCAGGAGCAGGCGATCTCGCTCAGCACGGATGGTCGCTGCGCCCGATCTGCGGGATGCCACAGCATCCGCAAAACAGTGCCTATCAACCGGCAGGTGATCCACTTCGCGGAACCGAAATACTAGAGCATGCTGCGTTCACATGCGTTCACGCAGCCCGCTCTAGCCTTTGTTGGATCGCGCGATTCAGCGCCTTCGGCGATTCCGCCTCAACGCATCGCGCTCTAACGGAAGCCCATCCTCAGGGCGCCGTCGCAGCGAATCGTCTCGCCGTTTAGGTAGGGGTTGTCGATAATTTGATTCGCTAGCAGCGCATATTCCTCCGGCAGGCCGAGCCGCGCTGGATTCGGCACGCTGGCGGCCAATCCTGCACGCACCGGCTCCGGAAGGCGCCCAAGCATCGGTGTATCCATGATGCCAGGAGCGATGGTGCAAACCCTGATGAGCCGGCTAGCAAGGTCACGGGCCGCACAGATGGTCAGGCCGATCACGCCGGCTTTCGACGCAGCATACGGGGATTGGCCGATCTGTCCCTCATAGCCTGCGATGCTCGCAGTCAGGATGCAGATGCCCCTCTCGCCATTGATTGGTGCCGCTTCGCTGATCGCCGCGGCGGCGCAGCGCAGCGCATTGAAGGTGCCGATCAGGTTCACATTTACGATCCGTGCGAAATGATCGAGCGGCATGGGCGCCCCTTCCTTATCCACGATTCGGCGGGACCCGCCGATCCCCGCGCAATGCACAAGTATGCGGACAGCGCCAAGGCGATGCGCCTTGCTGACGGCGGCTTCCATTTGCGGACCATCGGTCACGTCGGCTGCGCTGAAGTCGGCATGAGGGCCTAGTTCTGCGGCGAGTTTGGCGCCTTCCGAGCTTTCCAGGTCAACGAGCAGCACCTTCGCGCCGCCCGCGAGCAGGCGCCGTGCAGTTGCGAGGCCAAGCCCGGAGGCGGCTCCGGTGACGATTGCGACGGCGTTCTCCAACTGCATGGCGGGTCCCTTCGGAGTCTTCGCGTGCAGCGGTAACATCCGCCGCGGGGCCGCAACAGGGGGGATTTAACTGGTTTTGTTCCGGTCGGCCTTTGGGCGCGCGCTGGCCGCTTCCGGTGCAGCGTTTCAAAAAACTCCGAGCGCCAGTCCTTCCGCGAAAGTCGCGCCCATCTCCGCGCAGCGTGCACGATCCTCGGCACCCAGGTTCTTCGGGGCGTTGATCGCCTCGGGCGTTTGGGCGTTTGTGCTAATAATCAGGGGTGGCATCGCTTCGCGGAGCCGCCAACCTGCCGCGATCCGCTGAATGTCGCGCACGGCGCCGGCACCATCGCTGCCAGCCGCGACCATCAACCCGTAGGGGCGGCCATTCAAATGACCCAGCGCGGGGTAGTAGCACCGCTCGAAAAAACTCTTCATCGCGCCCGCCATGCTGCCGAGCGTTTCCGGCGTGATGAAGAGCAGGCCATGGGCATTGAGAATATCATCGGGTGCTGCTGCTTCGGCCTGGCGCAAGCGAATGGCGACACCGTTCACTTCGTGCGCCGCAGCGGCATCGGCCATCTGCCGTGCCGCACCGGTGCGGGAATACCAGACAATCAGAAGGGATTTCACGACCCTATTCCTGCCGCATCGGCCGCGCCAGCAAGGTTTCCATGGCTTCGCGTACCCGCAGGCGCCCGGCGAGAATGGCGGCCACTGCTTCGGAGATTGGCAATTCTATCCCCTCCGCAGCGGCACGAGCCAGCAGGGCTGGGGCGGTGGTCACCCCCTCTGTCACAGCCTCCCGGGCAGCCAGGATTTCGGTCAGCGATTGCCCTCTGCCTAGGGCAACACCGAGCGAGGTGTTGCGGCTGGCGAGACTCGTCGCCGTCAACAGCAGGTCGCCAAGACCCGATAGCCCTGCGACCGTCTCGCTCCGGCCTCCGAGCCCGGCCGCCAAGCGGCCGATTTCGGCAAGGCCTCGGGTAATAAGGGCTGCCCTCGCATTCTCACCGAGGCCGGCGCCGATGACGATGCCAGCCGCGATCGCGATCACGTTCTTGGCGGCCCCGCCAACCTGCACGCCTATCGCATCGAGATTGCCGTAAAGCCGGAACGCGGGCGTGCCCAGGCGGGCAATAACGCTCTGGTGCAATGACGTATCCGGGCTGGCGACCACCGCTGCAGCGGGGAGACCCGCGGCAATCTCATGCGCGAAATTCGGACCTGACAGAATAATGGCTTGGTGCTGGGGACGAAGCGATGCAACCAGCTCCAACGGCATGAGCAAGGTGGTCTGCTCGACACCCTTGGCGGCGATCAACACTGGCGGCAACGCTGCGGGCAGGCGCGCCAGGAGCCCCCGGAGATGCTGGACAGGTATCGCAAGGATAACCAATTCTGCGCCCGACAAGGCCTCATCAAGCGAGGAGGTCATGGCGACGCTGGCTGGCAGGATCGCACCGGGTAAACGCCGGGTATTCTCCCGCGTCATCGCAATCATCGCCGCCTCCGCCGGGTCGCGCGCCCACAACGCGACGCTGGCCGCATTGGCGCGAGCGGCTTGGATGGCGAGTGCGGTGCCCCAGGCGCCGGCCCCGAGGACAGCGATCTCGGCCATGCTTACTCCTCCACCAAGCGGAGTACGGTCCAGCCCTGACCAGGCTCGCCATCGCCCAGCTGCGCCAGCAGCGCGGCGAGGATATCACTGGCTGTGGCCTCGAAGCGCCAGGGCGGATTGGCGACCAAAAGGCCGCAACCGTTCAGCCGCTGCGGATCAGTTGGCTCGCGTAGCCAGAGTTCGGCTGCGACCAGGTCGCGCACTCCGCTGGTCCGCAATGCATCGTGGAAGGCACGCACCGGGGCCCGATGCTTGATCGGATACCAGCAGGCTTGCACTGCGGCGCGAAAGCGATGTGCAAGCAAGCCTATGCTCGCTGCCAGTCGTTCAAATTCGCCGGGTTCTTCAAAGGGTGGATCGATCAGCACCAGACCCCGTTTTTCGGGGAAGGGGGTCAGCGCCTTGACCGCTTCCCAGCCATCACGGGCATGGACGGCGACCTGCGGATCCTGACGGAAGAGGGCACGTAGGCTCGCCGCGTCGGCCGGGTGCAGCTCGCAGCACATCAGGCGGTCCTGCGGCCGGAGCAGAGCGCGCACCAGGGATGGCGACCCTGGGTACTGTCCTGTCGGCCCAGCCAGCGCGACGTAGTCGGCCAGTGGGGCTTCGGTGATCCCATGCAGCCGACCGATCCCCCGTCGCCACTCCCCTGTCCGGGCTGCTTCCGCCGAGGAGAGATCATAGGCCCCGGCCCCCGCATGGGTGTCGAGAACCGCGAAGCCCTTTGGCTTGGCAGCCAGGGCGCGCAACAAGGAGATGAGGAGCGCGTGCTTCATGCAGTCGGCGAAATTGCCCGCGTGAAACGCATGCCGATAGTTCATGGTTCAGCCCAGGACCGGCGCCGCCAGCCTTGGGTTCCGCCACACCTGCGTACCATCGGTGGTGGCCATGGATTCCAGCGTAACGGCGTCGGCGTTCCAGCGGATGCTCGTTGGCCGGTCATGTTCAAGCACCCAGCCCTGAGCGTGAAAAAGCGCCATCAAGTCGCCGTCGATCCGGCGCGAATGCGTCCCTATGATCAGCCAGGCCACCTGCCGGCTCAGGACCTCGGCGGCTACCTCGCAGAGCGTGCTTTCCAGCCCCTGCACATCGATGTGGAGCACATCCCAGGTTTCTTCGCGGGCTAGCAGATCGGTAATGCCAACCATCGGCACGTCCACGAAGGCGTCGAATAGCCGGCCGTGATAATCCTGTCCGTCGGCTGCTACCGGTCGCAGGCCGTAATGCGCGGCGGCTTCAGCGGCATCGACCAGTGGCCAGCGGGTGATGCCGCTCTCCGGACCGATTGCCGCAGTCAACAAGACATGGGCGTCGGGATCGATCGCATTATCCTGGCAGTGTTGCCGCATGAAACGCATATGCGCGGCGTTGCCCTCCAGGGCGTAGAGGCGGATGTCGGTGATGCCACGCTGTTGCGCGGCCGCGTGAGCGGCGACGATCCAGGGCCCCCAGCCGGCGCCAAGTTCGGCTATTCTGAGACGGTTCGTCGCTCCAAGGACGGCCTTCAGCAAACCAAGCCATTCGCACGCATCTGCGAAATAATCTCCCGGTACCGGGTAGCCCATCACCTGTCCGTCGAGCGCTGCAAAGGCAGTAGAGACCGCAGTTCGAGTCCGGTTGCCAAGGAAATCGACGATGAAGCCGGGCTCTGGCGCCCGAGTGACAAGCGGAAAGGCCCGAAAAATCGCCAGATCTGCCTCGCTATAGCCACGAAACACCTGATATTCTTGGAGATGTACAGGCAAGGCCGCGAAGTGGACCATTGGGCAGGCCATCTGGCCTTCGGTGGAGGCAAGGAACTGCGTCAGCAAGTGCGGCCGCGGCACGCCAAGAAAGGCTTGGATGGCCGCCTCGCTCTCCGGTTCCCGGCCGAGAATGAGGCGATAAGCGGCGATCACCTCCGCACGCCCCGCGCCCATCATGCCTGGCCTTCCGCGATCTGCACGGTGGCACCTTGCCGGGTTTCCGTTGGCAGGCAGAGCGCGGCGATGTCTGACGCTACCGCGGCAGGAGATAGCAACTGAGCCTGCTCCTCGCCCGGCATCGCCATGGCGCGTAGCTTGGTGGCGACCGGCCTTGCAGGCTCAGCGAGGTTCACGCGCAGCGGTGTGTTCGTAACCTCAGCCGCCCAGCTGCGCGCGAGATGTGCCTGGCCAGCCTTACCGAAGCCATAGAGCCCCCAATAGGCGCGTGGCGTCTCAACGACCGGATCCGTGAGGAAGACAGCGCGTCCGGCGGGCGCGGCGCGAAGCGGGGGGTCGACGGTGCGGATCAGCCGCCAGGTGGCGGCAAGGTTCACCGCTACGGCCTCCTGCCAATCCTGCGGCATGATGTGTGCGACCGGCGTCAGCTTGGCGAGCACGCCGGCGGCATGCACCACGATGTCGAGCCGACCAAAGCGTTGCGCGATCGAAGGGCCGAGCATATCAAGCTTCTCGCCGTCGCGGAGCAGGTCGAGCGGTAGCAGCGTCGCTGCCCCGCCGAGTGTGCGGATGGCATCATCGGTCGCTTCCAGCCCACCCTGGGTTCGCGCGGTCAGCACGCAATGGGCGCCGAGCCGAGCGAGCTCTATCGCGACGGCCGCGCCGATGCCACGCGAGGCGCCGGTCACCAGGGCCACCGCGCCGGCCAGAGGCGCCTCCGGCATCACCCGGCCTGAAGCAGCGAGAGTTGCCGGTCGCTACTATCATGCGTATCGGTCAGCGGGATTGCATAATCGCCCGTGAAGCAGGCGTCGCAATAGCTGGGCCGCGCAGGGTCCCTCCCCGGTTTGCCAAGCGCCCGGTAGAGGCCGTCCAGGGAAATGAACGCCAGGCTGTCGACCCCGATGATACGAGCCATTTCGCTGATATCGTGACAGGCAGCCATGAGCTTGGAGCGTTCGGGCGTATCAATCCCATAGTAGCAGCTATGAGTCGTGGGCGGGGACGAGATGCGCATATGCACTTCCCGTGCGCCGGCGGCGCGCACCATTTCGACGATCTTCCGGCTGGTGGTGCCACGGACGATGGAATCATCCACGAGGATCACCCGCTTGCCGGCGATGATCGCGCGATTGGCGCTGTGCTTCAGCTTCACGCCCAGGTGGCGGATCTGGTCGGTCGGTTCGATAAAGGTCCGGCCGACATAGTGGTTGCGGATGATGCCGAGCTCAAAGTGGATTCCGCTTTCGGTCGCATAGCCCATCGCAGCAGGGACACCGCTGTCCGGAACGGGCACGACGACATCGGCGTCAACGCCGCTTTCTCGTGCCAATTCCAAACCAATACGCTTACGTGTCGCGTAGACCGGCGTCCCCTCGACCACACTGTCGGGGCGGGCGAAATAGATATATTCGAAGATACAGAAGCGATCTTGGATCTTGCCGAATGGCTTGATGCTGTGCACGCCTTGATCGTCGATGACAATGATCTCACCAGGATCAATGTCGCGCACGAAATCAGCGCCGACGATATCAAGGGCACAGGTTTCAGAGGTCAGGACCCAAGCTGGCTGGCCGCCGCCCTCGCCCCCAAGACGTCCGAGCACCAGGGGGCGGACGCCGAGCGGATCCCGTGCGCCGAGCAGGGCGCCGTTGTGGAGGGCGACCAGGCTGTATGCCCCCTGCACCTGGCGCAACGCATCAATCAACCTATCGACCACAGTCGAATAAAGGCTAATCGCGATCAGATGGACAAACACTTCACTGTCTGTGGTCGATTGAAATAGGCACCCGCGTTGCACGAGGTTACGGTGCAGTTGGGTTGCATTGGTCAAGTTGCCGTTATGCGCGACCGCAAAGCCGCCGAAGGCGAAATCAGCGTAGAGCGGCTGCACATTGCGGAGTGCTGTTTCGCCGGTTGTTGCGTAGCGATTGTGCCCCATCGCTGCGGTCCCCCGCAGACTTGCCATTACCTTGGCGTCGGAAAATATGTCCCCCACCAGCCCCTGGCCCTTATGGGCATGGAAGATGCCTGCATCATCCAGCGTGACGATGCCGGCGGCTTCCTGTCCGCGGTGTTGCAGAGCGTGTAGACCGAGTGCGGTGAGCGCTGCGGCATCTGTGGCTTTCCAGATACCAAAGACACCGCATTCCTCGTGGAACTTGTCGTCATCATGCGGTTGCGTCGTGACGATCTGCGGGGCTTGGCTATCTGGCATTTAGATCCTCATGTCCGGTTGCGGGCCGGTGGGCGGATCAAGTCTTCCAAGCTTGGCCCCGGGGAGGTCGCCGGCGCTGACAGGCGCGGGCGATATTCCTCTGGCAGGCGCTCCAACAACCAATTGGAGCCGGCCATGACGAATGGCAAGGAGCGTGATGCGCGCACGGCTTCGGGCCATCGGTCGAAAGCCGGCACCGCCATGGCGCCCAGGACATAGGCGATAACGACCAGAAAGGCGCCACGCGCTGCGCCGAACAATAGGCCGAGTGCTCTGTCGGGGCCGCCGAGAACCGAATCCTGCACCAGCCGTGCCACCGAACCGATCACCAGTTTCAGCACGAGGAGGACAACCAGGAAGATCCCTCCCGCAGCGATCGCCTCAGCTAGCCAGGGCGGGTCCACCTTATCAGCAATTAGGGGAAGTGCCTGGCTGCGCAAACCAAGCGCAAGAAAGACCGCGCCTACCCAGGCACCGACGCCGAGGGCCTCCTGCACGAGGCCTCGAGTGAAGGCGAGCAGCGCCGAGAGGGCGATGACGCCAATGACACACCAATCAACCCAGGTCATGATGCTTTCCTATATCCTGCCCACTCCCGCGGAGTCCACGCGCTATGATCGGCGCTGCTAGATTGGCTGCCTTAGCCTGGGCCCAGCCCTGCCCGCGCAACGGCCTCTCGGGTCCAGGCGATCTCCCGGGCCAGAAAGCTGGTGAAGCCGATGGGGGATGCCTCCTCAGGTGAGGCCATGACGCTGCCCATGGCCTCCAAACGGCCGCGGACCGCCGGATCGGCGACCGCTGCGGCCACCGCCCTGGCGAGCGCGGCCATCGGTTCGGGAGCGATTCCCGCCGGCACGGCGATGCCCACAAAAGCCGCTGATTCGAAGCCCGGCACGCCGGCCTCCGTCGCGGTCGGGATCTCCGGCACAACTGCCAGGCGCCTCGCTGCCGCGACGCCAAGGATGCGGGCCGCGCCTTCCTTGTGCAGAGGCAACGAGGTCGAAATCTCGGTCACCGCCCCGGCCAGCGTTCCGGAGAGTAGGTCCGGGGTCAGCGCCCCGCCGCTGCCATAGGGCACATGGGTGATCCCCGCGCCGGTCGCGGCGTTGAACATTTCCAAAGCAAGATGCGCCGTGCTGGCAATGCCCGAGGACCCAAAGCTGACCTTGCCAGGATTCGCCTTCGAGTATGCCACGAGTTCGCTCACTGTTTGGACCGGCAGGCTGCGGGTCACCGTAATCGTCATCGGGGTGCGCACCAGCAAGCCGACGAGTGCGAAGTCCCGTTGCGGATCGTAGCCGAGGTTTTTCTGTATGGCCGGGTTGATGCCGAAGGGCCCGTTCGAGCAAAGGAACAGCGTATAGCCATCGGGCTTTAGCCGAGCGACCTGCTGGGCGGCGACACTGCCGCCTGCGCCAGCCCGATTTTCAACCACGATAGGCTGGCTAAGGGCGGCCGCCATGGCCGGAGCCGCGGAGCGGGCGGTGATATCGGAATTGCCACCTGGCGCGAAGGGTACGACCAACCGGAGCGGCTTGTCCGGGAAGGTCTGGGCGCGAGCATAGCCGGCCAGCAGGAGCGCGGGCACGGCCAGTGCGGCGCGGCGGGCGATGAGCATGGCGTTTTCCTCAGGCGGGGCGCGCAGCATGTAACGATGAGCTTCTTGACTCAACCCGCCTGTCGCCGCGGCTTTGCAGCGAAGGCGGCGACCAGGTCAGCGACATGGCCTATTTCAGATAGGCCAAATCCTTCCAGTGCCGCCGGGGGACGGCCGCCTCGCGCAGCCCGGCGCGGGAGCGTGGCCGCTGAGAAGCCCAGCTTTTGCGCTTCCCGGAGGCGTGCCTCGGCCTGTGCCACCTGACGGATTTCGCCAGAGAGACCGATTTCGCCGAAATAAACCATGCCCGGGTCGGTCGGTCGGTCGCCGCCGAGGCCAGCGCCGCGGCCACCGCGAGATCCGCGGCGGGCTCGGCGATCCTCAGGCCCCCGGCGATGTTGAGATAGACGTCGTTCATGCCGAGCGTCATGCCGCAGCGCGCCTCCAGCACCGCCATCAGCATGGCGAGCCGGCCGGAATCCCAGCCCACCACCTGTCGTCTGGGACTGCCACCGGCCGAGGGGGCGAGCAGCGCCTGCACCTCCACCAGCACTGGGCGCGTTCCCTCAATGCCGGCGAAAACCGCGGAGCCGGAGACATTGCCCCTTCGCTCCGCGAGAAAAAGGGCGGAGGGGTTCGGCACCTCAACCAGTCCGCCTTCGGTCATTTCGAATACGCCGATTTCGTCCGTGGCGCCGAAGCGGTTCTTGGTGGCGCGTAAGATACGGAACTGATGGCCTCGATCGCCTTCGAAATAGAGCGTCGCATCGACCATGTGCTCGAGTACACGTGGGCCGGCCAGTGTGCCTTCCTTTGTCACGTGACCGATCAGTACGAGGGCGAAGCCACGGCTCTTGGCAAGACGGATGAGTTCCGCTGCGCAACTGCGCACCTGCGCCACAGTACCAGGGGCGCTGTCCAGCGCATCAAGCCAAAGGGTTTGGATGGAATCGATGACAACAAGGGCTGCATCCTGCTCCGCTTCCAGGCTTGCCGCGATGTCACGCAATGCCGTGGCAGCGGCCAAGGCAAGCGGAGCATCGGCGAGGTCGAGCCTGGCGGCGCGCAGCCGGACCTGCGCCACAGCCTCCTCGCCGCTTATGTAGAGGACACGTCGCCCGGACTGGGCGATCCTGGCGGCAGCCTGCAGCAGGATCGTCGATTTGCCGATGCCAGGATCGCCACCAACCAGGACCGCCGAGGCAGGCACGAGCCCGCCGCCGAGAACGCGGTCGAGTTCGGCAAGCCCGGTGGGAATCCGTGGCGGCGGTGCGTTTTCCCCGCGCAGGCCGACGAAGGCGACACGCCGCCCCCCGCTGGTCTTGGCGGCGATGCCCGGACCGCGCCCCGGATCGGGTGCTTCCTCGTGGAGCGTGTTCCAGGCGCCGCAGGCTTCGCAACGGCCTTGCCATTTCGGCGCGACGCCGCCGCATTGCTGACAGACAAAACGGGTGCGTTCTTTTGCCAAGCAGAGCGCCTTTCTGGGACGAAACGTGAACTTAGCGGCGAGCTGGCCAGATTCGCAACGCTGGACGGTTGGGGGTGACGCGTGGTCTGCTGTGGCATGCAGATCGTCACCGCTTTCGACCTCGCTATCTGTGGCATTGAGGAGTTACCCTCTCACGGTAAGCGCGGCGTATCCCACGTGGTCTCGATCCTCGACCCAGAGCATCTTTTGCCCGAGGCGTTCGCCGATTATGACCCACATACGCGCCTGGAACTGCGCTTCCATGATGTGATCGAGGACACGCCCGCGCAGACGGCGCCCCAGAACGAAGATGTTGCCCGGATTCTTGCCTTTGGCCGATCCTTATCAGAGGCCGAACAGGCCCGATTATTGGTGCATTGCCATGCCGGCATCTCCCGTTCGACCGCGGCGATGGCGTTGATCCTCGCCCAGGCGCATCCGGAGCAGTCCGCCGACGCACTGATGCGGCGTATCCTCGCGCAGCGCGAAAAGGCTTGGCCGAATTTGCGTATGCTTGAATTGGGTGATGTCATTCTGGGGCGTGCCGACCGGTTGGCTTTGGCCTCGCCTGCACTTTACCGGCACCAACTTGGTATCCGGCCTCACCTTGCGGAAATCATGCGGCGCGCCGGACGTGGTCGTGAGATCGACGCAGCCGGCCTCTAGAGCATGCTGCGTTCAAATGCGTTCACGCACCCTGCTCTAACTCTTTTTGGTCGCGGGATTCAGCGCCTTCGGCGATTCCGCCTCAACGCACCACTAGCCATTGATTTTGTGGGGAGATTCACCCGGCGCTTGGGTACCAAGCGTCGGGATAGGACCATTAGGCCAAGCCCCGCTCCGGATATGCTTTTAGGATTTAGCCACGGCGGCTTTCGTAGACCACCATGCGACGATCGGGGCGGCTGAACGCGTCGCATTCAACCATGCCGATATCCAGAAGCACTTGGCGGGAGGCCAAATTTTCCACCCAGGCGACGGCGATGATCCGGTTGAGGCCTGCGCGATGGCCAAAGTCCAGCGCCGCCAAGCCGGCCTCACGGGCGTAGCCCTTGCCGCGACATTCTGGCCAGAGCGCGAAGCGTAGAGCCACGCCGCGGCCATCTGGGCGTTCCATTAGACCAGCGATGCCGAGAAAATCGCCAGTCTCGGTCAAAAACACGCACCAGGTGCCGTAGCCGCGTACCTCCCAGAAGGCGATGTCGTCCTCCAACTCGTCGCGGGCGCGTTCGGGGGTTCGCACACCGTGCAGCATAAATTCAAATACGCGCGGATCGCCTTTGAGGCGTGCCAGGTCAGGCAAATTTTCCCGGCCGGGTGGCGCCAGCGTCAGCCGAGCGGTGCGGACCAGGCGGCCCGGCAGCGGCACCGCTTGGCCGAGCCGTCCGGTCACCGCGTTAGCGGCCGGTACTTGATCCGGTGAGGCTGATCTGCCGCCGCCCCAAGGCGACGTCGCTTGTCCGCCTCATAGGCCTGGAAGTTGCCTTCGAACCATTCGACATGGCTGTCGCCTTCGAAGGCGAGAATATGCGTCGCAAGCCGATCGAGAAACCAGCGGTCATGGCTGATGATCACGGCGCAGCCCGCGAAATCTTGCAGCGCTTCCTCAAGCGCGCGGAGGGTATCGACGTCGAGGTCGTTGGTCGGCTCATCCAGCAGCAGCACATTGTGCGGGCGCTTCAGCATCTTTGCGAGATGGACGCGGTTGCGCTCACCGCCCGAGAGAACGCCGACCGGCTTCTGCTGGTCGCCGCCCTTGAAGTTAAAGGCGGCACAATAGGCGCGGCTCGGCACCTGCCGTTTGCCCATGGTGATCTGGTCCATACCGTCGGAGATTTCCTGCCAGACGGTCTTCGTGTCGTCGAGGCTGTCGCGGCTCTGATCGACATAACCGAGTTGCACGCTCTCGCCCACGGTCAGCGTGCCACCGTCTGGCTTATCAACGGCGGTGATCATTTTGAAAAGTGTCGTCTTGCCGGCGCCGTTCGGCCCGATGACGCCGACGATGCCGCCGGGCGGCAGCTTGAAGGAGAGGTCATCGATCAGCAGCCGATTGCCGTAGCCTTTGCGCAGCTGTTCGGCGACGATGACAATATTGCCAAGGCGGGGGGCCGGCGGAATCTGGATTTCGGTCGGGTCGGTGGCGCGATCCTGGCTTTTCGCCAGCAGGTCCTCATAGGCCGAGATGCGGGCCTTGCTCTTGGCCTGACGGGCGGCGGGGGAGCGGCCGATCCACTCCTGCTCCTCAGCGAGCTGCCGCTGCCGCGTGCTTTCCTCCTTCTCCTCTTGCTGCAGGCGCTTGCGCTTGATTTCCAGATAGGAGGAGTAGCTGCCCTGGTAGGGAATCCCGCGCCCACGATCGACTTCGAGGATCCAGTTGGTCACGTTGTCGAGGAAGTAGCGGTCGTGGGTGACGATCAGGACGCAGCCCTGGTATTCGCGCAACGTCTTTTCCAGCCAGGAAACACTTTCGGCATCCAGATGGTTGGTCGGCTCGTCGAGCAGCAGCATCTCGGGCTTTTCGAGCAAAAGCTTGCATAGCGCCACGCGCCGGCGCTCGCCGCCCGAGAGTGTGGTGACCTGGCTGTCCGCCGGCGGGCAGCGCAGCGCATCGAGGGCAATCTCGACAGTACGATCGATTTCCCAGCCATTGCCGATGTCGATCTTCTCCTGAAGATCGGCCTGCTCCGCGAGGAGGGTATTCATCTCGTCCTCAGAGATTTCCTCGGCGAATTTCATGGAGATTTCGTTGAAGCGATCAAGGTATCCCTTCATTTCGGTGAAGGCCAACATGACATTCTCGCCGACGGTCAGATCGGGGATGAGATGCGGCTCCTGCGGCAGGTAGCCGACGCGCACGCCTTCCGCTGCCCAGGCCTCCCCGCCGAATTCCTTATCCTGGCCCGCCATGATGCGCATGAGCGTCGATTTGCCGGCGCCGTTCGGGCCAAGCACGCCGATTTTCACATCTGGCAGGAAGGAGAGGGTGATGCCCTTGAAGACCTCGCGCCCACCCGGATAGGCCTTGGTGAGGTCTTTCATGACATAGGCGTACTGGTACGAGGCCATTGGGCTGTCCTGTCGGCACTACGGAGATGCCGGCCTCTTAGCAGGGGCGTGCTGCGGTTGCACGCGTGGCTGTTGCGGCCAGGGAAGGCCGGCCCGCAGCGGGGCGGTTGGCACGGCCACCCCGATGGGCCTGGCAGGACTCGAACCTGCAACCAAACGGTTATGAGCCGTCCGCTCTGACCATTGAGCTACAGGCCCGCCCGGGTCAGCCTGCCTGTCATGCCCCCTGCGGGGGCAACGATCAAGGAGGTGGGGATGGCGGATGCCCAGGGCTGGCGGCGCAAATTCGGCGTCATGGGTCCTTCGACCAATACCATCGTGCAGCCGGATTTCGACGCCATGCGCCCGTTCGGCGTGACCAACCACTACAGCCGGATCTTCACGCCGGATGCGGGTGCGCTGTCCAATGAGAGCTTCCGCGCCGGCATCCAGGTGATCGGCGACAACGTGCTGGATGCTGTGCGCAGTGTCTGCACGTCCCGGCCGGATTATCTGGTGATGGGCATGTCGGCCATCACCTTCTTCGGCGGCATCAAGGGTGCGGATGCCTTTATCCAATCGGTCGAGGCGGTCTCGGGGCTGTCGATCAGCATCGGCAGCCATGCGACCGCGGCAGCCTTGCGGGCCTATGGCGGCGTCCGCCGTATCGCCATTCTGTCGCCCTACTGGCCCGTGATGAATGATGCGGTGCGGGGCTATTTCGACGAGCAGGGTTTCACCACTGTCCGCGACATCGCGCTGCAATGCCGCAGTTGGACGGGGATCGCCGAGGTGACGACCGCCCAGTGCCGCGAGGCGCTGCGCCGTCTGGATGGCGATGACGTGGATGCGCTGGTCCAGGTGGGGACTAACCTTTCCATGGTCCGGCTGGCCGCGGCGGCGGAACTCTGGCTGGGCAAGCCGGTGGTGGCGATCAACACCGCGACTTATTGGCACGCGCTGCGCGCCAACGGCATCACCGACAAGGTGGCCGGCTTCGGCCGGCTGCTGGAAGAGTTTTAGAACGGAGCCACCTTTAGTCGATGGCTGGCGCCGTGGCCGGGCTGCGGACGCCGGCCCAGCGCCAGCCATTGCCTCGGCCAGTCAGCCGCGCGAGCGCATCCTGCGCCGCCCAGAAGGCCCGCACCCCGCCCGGAATTCGCAGCGTCGGGATCGCCCAGGGCAGGAAGGGGTTGCCCCGGGCATAGGCCCAGATGGCGATGCGGGAAGCCGCCCCTTCCGAGATGCCGCGCCGATGGAAGCCTGAGGTATCAGCGATCACCAAGGTATTGGCCGCGACCGAGAGCTTGCGGGGGGCGGGGTAGCCCAGCCTGTTCAGCATTTCTGGCTCGATCCTGAGCGAGCCCTCGCCGGTCAGTCGATCGTTGTGCCGGGCCGCGGTGATCGAGACCCGCCGCTCCCAGGCCAGATGCCGCCGGGTGGGACAATGCGATCCGGGGACATAGGTAAAGCCAGCCTCGCCCGGTGCGACCTCGTTCAGGAAAAGCCAGGATTTCACGGTGGGGTGGAAGGTATCAACGTGAAAATGGCTCTGCACATCCACGGGTGCGGCGCGGACGCCGCTGAAGATGCTCTGCACAAAGAGATGCGGGCGCTGACGGTGGGAGCCGATGAAGGCGTGTAACGCCTGGTAGCGCGAGCCGAGCAGCACCCGCCGGCTCGCCGGCAGATGCCGCAGATTGGTCTCATCCAGCGGGATCAGGCGGGTCATCGTGTAGCCATCGACGAACTCGCGCGCGGCGGTCGAGAGGTTCAGGATCTCCGCCTTCAGTGCCGCGAATTCGGCTGGCGGCAGGAAGTCCGGCAGCACCAGGAAACCATCGCGCTCGAAGGCTTCCCGTTCGGGCCTGGGGAGGAGATGCGAGAGAGAGGCGCGCCGCCTGGCGCCGGAGCGCAGCGCGAATCGCTTGCGTAGGATATGCAGTCCGGCGCGGTTGAGCCCAGGCGAGCCCAGCACGGGATTGTCGCGGAAGGACTTGGCCGGTCCGAGGAGCGCCAGCAGGTGCACCGGCGCCAGGAGCCAGGTGAGGGGGTTCGCCATGGCTTTCTCTAGGCGAAAGCGGGGGGGCTCGGTCAAGCAGCGGTGATGTGACTCGGGGACCGCTTGCCGCTTTTAGAATCTTGCGTGTCCGCGGGGGCTGCCGGCAATGAATCCAGGACGCCCTCATTGCGGTGAGGAAAATGCCTTAATCGAATTTCGGTTAATAGTTGTATTGCATTGCAAAATCGAGCTTTTTGATCGCTGCGGGTCCTTGCCGACGGCGTCGGGCTGCGTAAGTCTTGCACAGTTCAGAGCGGAAAAGGGAGGCAGGCGCATGGCCCTCGCCGTGGAGACGACAGGCGTCAAACGCCGCGCAAAGCCTGGGAAGGCCCCCGCGGTCGATCGCGACACGCTGCTGCGGGCCTATCGGGATATGCTGCTGATCCGCCGCTTTGAGGAAAAGGCCGGGCAGCTTTACGGCATGGGGCTGATCGGCGGGTTCTGCCACCTCTATATCGGGCAGGAAGCGGTCGTGGTGGGCATGCAGATGTGCCTTGGCGCGGGCGATAAGGTTATCACCGCCTATCGTGATCACGGCCACATGCTGGCGACCGGCATGGCCGCCCGCGGCGTCATGGCCGAACTCACAGGACGCATCGGCGGGTATTCCAAGGGCAAGGGCGGCTCGATGCACATGTTCAGCCCAGAGCAGGGCTTCTTCGGTGGGCATGGCATCGTCGGCGCCCAGGTCGCACTCGGCAACGGCCTCGCCTTCGCCAATTGGTATCGCGACAAGCCCAATGTCGCGCTGACCTATTTCGGCGATGGTGCATCGAACCAGGGCCAGGTCTACGAAAGCTTCAACCTTGCGGCGTTGATGAAGCTGCCCTGTATCTTCATCATCGAGAATAACAAGTACGGCATGGGCACCAGTCTGGAGCGGGCCAGTGCCTCCCACGACCTCTCCAAGAACGGGGCCCCCTGGAGCATCCCGGGCGAGCAGGTGAATGGCATGGACGTGCTGGCGGTGAAGGAGGCGGGAGACCGCGCCGTCGCCTACTGCCGTGAGGGTAAGGGCCCTTACCTGCTGGAGATGAAGACCTATCGTTATCGCGGCCATTCCATGTCTGACCCCGCGAAATACCGCACCCGCGAGGAGGTGCAGCGCATGCGCGAGCAATCCGATCCGATCGAAAATGCCCGTAAGCAGCTGCTGGACCTCGGCATAACCGAAGCCGCGCTGAAGGGCTTGGATGACGAGGTAAAGGGCATCGTCCAGGATGCCGCCGATTTCTCCCAATCCTCGCCGGAGCCGTCGCCGAGCGAGCTCTGGACCGATGTGCTGATCGAGGGGGCCCGCTGAGATGGGCGTCGATATCCTGATGCCGGCGCTGTCGCCGACCATGACCGAAGGCAAGCTCTCCCGTTGGCTGAAGACCGAAGGGGAGCGGGTCAAGGCCGGCGAGGTGATCGCCGAGATCGAGACCGACAAGGCGACCATGGAGGTCGAAGCCGTCGATGAAGGGCAGCTGACCCGTATTCTTGTGCCAGAAGGCACCGAGGGTGTCTCGGTGAACACGGCGATCGCTCAGCTCGATGGTGGTGCCGGCAAGCCGCTGACCACGCCCACCATCAGCCCCGCTGCGGCACCTTCCGTCGCGCCGGCCACGCCGCAGGCGGTTGCCCCTGCCCACGCCTTCCTCCCGATCAGTAGTCCAGAGCAGGACTGGGGGCCGACCCGGCCGATGACAGTGCGCGAGGCGCTGCGCGATGCGATGTCGGTAGAAATGCGAAACGACCCGGACGTATTCCTGCTGGGCGAGGAAGTCGCGCAGTACCAAGGCGCCTATAAAATCAGTCAGGGCATGCTTGAGGAATTCGGCCCAAAGCGCGTGATTGACACCCCAATCACGGAGTACGGTTTCACCGGTATGGCGGTCGGCGCGGCGTTCACCGGCCTGAAGCCCATTGTGGAATTTATGAGTTTCAACTTTTCGATGCAGGCGATTGATCACATCATCAACAGTGCGGCAAAGACACTCTACATGTCGGGCGGTCAGCTGGGATGCCCGATCGTTTTTCGCGGTGCCAATGGGGCGGCGTCGCGGGTCGCGGCGCAGCATTCGCAATGCTTCGCCAGTTGGTATGCCCATGTCCCTGGGCTTAAGGTGGTGGCGCCTTGGTCTTCGGCCGATGCCAAAGGCCTTTTGCGCGCTGCCATCCGCGATCCCAACCCGGTGATCGTGCTCGAGAACGAGATTCTCTATGGCCATACCTTCGACTGCCCGACGGCTGACGACTTCATCCTGCCGATTGGGAAAGCCAAGGTGGAGCGCGAAGGTAGTGACGTGACCATCGCCGCCTATTCCATCGCCGTCAGTTGGGCCATGCAAGCGGCTGAGGAACTGTCTCAGCTTGGCATATCCGCCGAAGTCGTGAACTTGCGCTCACTGCGGCCGCTTGATACCGCGACGATTGCCGCCTCGGTCAAGAAGACCAACCGGCTTGTCACGGTCGAGGAGGGGTGGCCCTACGCCAATATCGGCACCGAGGTGGCCATGCAGGTGATGGAGGCGGCGTTCGACTGGCTGGACGCGCCGCCGGTGAGGATCGCCGGCAAGGACGTACCGATGCCTTACGCAGCGAACCTGGAAAAACTGGCTCTGCCCACCGTACCCGAGATCATCGAGGCGGTGCGCAAGGTGACCTATAAGTAGGGGACGGCCGATGGCGACGAACATCCTGATGCCTGCGCTTTCGCCGACCATGACCGAAGGCACCCTCGCGCGGTGGCTGAAAAAAGAAGGCGATTCCATCCGTGCCGGTGACGTGATCGCGGAGATCGAGACCGATAAGGCGACCATGGAAGTGGAAGCTGTCGATGAGGGCGTGCTGGGTAAGATCCTGGTTGCCGACGGTACCGAGGCAGTGAAGGTGAACGAGGCGATCGCCGTCCTGGTCGCTCCCGGCGAAGCCGTGCCAGGCGGTGCGGCGCCGGCTAAGCCGGTCGCGGCAATGCCCGCCCCGGCCGCACCGGCTGCGGTGCCGATCGCCCCGATGGCGCTGCTTGCCGCGGCTCAGCCGGCCGGCCATGACGCTGCGGCACGGGTCTTTGCATCGCCGCTGGCGCGCCGCATGGCGTCGCAGGCGGGTCTCGACTTGGGGGGTGTCAGCGGCAGCGGGCCGGGCGGACGCATCGTGAAAGCTGATGTGGAAGTCGCCTTGGCCCGCGGCAAGGCCCCGGACAAGGCCGCAGCCGCCCCGCCCCCGCGTGTTACCGCCCCCGCCCCGACTGCCGTTGGCGCACCGGCGCATACCGCCGTGCCCCACACCAGCATTCGCAAGGTCATTGCCCGGCGTTTGTCGGAATCGAAGCAGACCATCCCGCATTTCTACGTGACGATGGATTTCGAGATCGATGGGCTGCTCAAGCTGCGTGCGGAGCTCAACGCCAAATCCCCGAAGGAGGGGCCGGCGGCCTTTAAACTTTCAGTCAACGACCTGGTGATCAAGGCGGTGGCGGTGGCGCTTCGGCGCTATCCGCAGGTGAATGCCAGTTGGACGGACGACGCCATGCTGGAATACGCCGATGTCGATATCGCCGTGGCGGTTGCCACGCCAACCGGGCTCATCACGCCGATCATCCGCAAGGCTGACCTGAAGGGCCTGGCGGCGATCAGCAATGAAATGAAGGACCTCGCGGCCCGGGCCAAGGCGGGCAAGCTGAAGCCCGAGGAATTCCAGGGTGGCGGATTCTCTATTTCGAACATGGGGATGTATGGCGTGCGGGAGTTCAGCGCCATCATCAACCCGCCCCAGGCCGGTATCCTGGCGGTCGCCGCCGGGGAGCCGCGGCCGGTGGTGAGGGATGGCGCCTTGGCCATCGCCACCGTGATGACCTGCACGCTCTCGGTCGATCACCGCGTCATCGACGGTGCGCTGGCCGCCGAGTTCATGCAGGGGCTGAAGGGCATCATCCAGGATCCGCTGAGCCTGATGCTGTGAGCCTCACGCTGCGCGACGCGGTACCCGAGGATGCGGGACTCATTCTCGTCTTCATCCGTTCGCTCGCCCAGTACGAGAAGCTGTTGCATGAGGTGGAAGCGACGGAGGGCGATATTCGGGCCCTGTTGTTCGGTAGCCCCCGGCGTGCGGAGGCGCTGCTCGTGGAATGGGATGGCGCCCCGGTGGGGTTTGCGTTTTGGTTCTATTCAGTGTCGACGTTCGATGGGCGCACGAAACTCTACATCGAGGACGTCTACGTCGAGCCTGAGTATCGGAACCGTGGGATCGGCCGGCACATATTTGCCGATCTCGCGCGCCGCGCCCTGGCGGCGGGCTGTTCTGGCATGGAATGGTCGGTGCTCGACTGGAATGCCCCTTCGATCGCCTTTTACCGATCCATTGGCGCCCGACCCCGCGAGGGCTGGACCTTACAACGCCTCTCAGGAGAGGCGCTGACCGCGCTCGCCAGCCAGGAGTTCCCCCATGGCCGATAGCTTCGATCTGATCGTTCTTGGTGGCGGGCCCGGTGGCTATGTCGCCGCGATCCGCGCGGCCCAACTCGGGATGAAGACCGCACTGGTCGAGCGGGAGCATCTGGGTGGCATCTGTTTGAATTGGGGCTGCATCCCGACCAAGGCGCTGCTCCGCAGCGCCGAGATCAATCACTTGCTTCATACGCTCGACGCCTACGGCTTCGCGGTGGACAATATCCGGTTTGACATCGGGAAGATCGTCAAACGCAGCCGGACGGTCGCAGGCCAGCTTTCGGGCGGCGTTAAGCATCTGCTGAAGAAGAATAAGGTCACGGTCTACGACGGGCGCGGCCGGCTTGCCGGCCCGGGCAAGCTCAGCGTCACTAAAGACGGCAAGGCGGTTGCCGATCTTGTGGCGCCTCATATCATTCTGGCGACCGGTGCGCGGGCGCGCGTAGCGCCGGGGCTCGAGCCCGACGGAAAACTGGTGTGGACCTACAAGGAAGCGATGGTCCCGCCTGCTATGCCCAAATCCTTGATTGTCGTCGGCTCTGGCGCAATCGGCAGCGAGTTCGCGAGCTTCTACCTCAATCTCGGCGCCAAGGTGACGCTGGTCGAGGTGGTGGACCGCATTCTTCCTGTCGAGGACGCCGAGATTTCAGGCTTTGTCCAGAAGGCTTTCGTCAAGCAGGGCATGCAGGTCATCACCGGCGCCAAAGTGCAGGGGCTGCGCAAGGGACCCGACACGGTGACCGCCATCATCGAGACGGATGTGGGCGTGCAGGAAATCACCGCTGATCGGCTGATATCGGCGGTTGGCATTGTCGGCAATGTCGAGGAGATCGGTCTTGAGGGGACCGGCGTCGTTGTTGACCGGACGCATGTTCTGATCGATGCCCAATGCCGGACGGGCGAGCCTGGCATTTATGCCATTGGCGACCTGACGGGCGCGCCGTGGCTCGCGCACAAGGCGAGCCATGAGGGCGTCATTTGTGTCGAAGCGATCGCCGGACTGCATCCGCATCCGCTGCAGGTGCGTAATATCCCAGGCTGCACCTATTGTCGGCCGCAGGTCGCAAGCGTCGGCCTCACCGAGGCGGCGGCTAAGGCTGCCGGGCATGAGCTGAAAGTGGGCCGTTTCCCGTTCATCGGGAACGGGAAAGCTATCGCCATGGGCGAGCCGGAAGGCCTGATCAAAACGATCTTCGACGCCAAGACTGGTGAATTGCTTGGGGCTCATATGGTCGGTCCAGAGGTCACGGAGATGATCCAGGGCTACACCATCGCCAAGACCATGGAGACCACCGAGGCTGAGCTGATGGAGACCGTCTTCCCGCATCCGACCATTTCTGAGGCCATGCACGAGGCGGTGCTGGACGCCTACGGCCGGGTTATCCATATCTAAGTCGCAACCCGGCTACCGCCGGGGCCTGGAATACGCATGGCCACGACCCGCATCGACATCCGCCACCCTGAGAAGGCGCATCGTCCGGACAACCCAATCCAGCGCAAGCCCGCCTGGATCAGGGTGAAGGCACCGACACATCCGGTCTATCACGAGACCCGGAAGCTGATGCGCGACAACCGGCTGGTAACCGTCTGCGAGGAGGCGGCCTGCCCGAATATCGGCGAATGCTGGTCACAACGCCATGCGACCATGATGATCATGGGTGAGACCTGCACGCGCGCCTGCAGCTTTTGCAATGTGAAGACCGGCCTGCCGCAGCCGCTCGATGGCGGTGAGCCCAACCGAGTTGCCGACGCCGTCGCCCGCCTTGGCCTCAGGCATGTGGTGGTGACCAGCGTGGACCGCGACGATCTGGCGGATGGTGGGGCTGAGCATTTCGCGGCGACCATCCGCGCGATTCGCGCTGCGGCGTCGGAGACCACGATCGAAGTTCTCACGCCGGATTTCTTGCGCAAGGACGGTGCGCTGGAGGTGGTAGTGGCTGCGCGGCCCGACGTCTTCAACCACAACCTGGAAACGGTGCCGAAGCTTTACCCGACCATCCGGCCTGGGGCCCGCTATTACCACTCACTGCGGCTCCTGGATCGGGCTAAGCAGCTCGATCCCGGCCTGTTCACCAAATCTGGGATCATGGTCGGCCTCGGAGAGACTAAATCCGAAGTGCTTCAGGTCATGGACGATCTGCGCAGCGCGGAGGTGGATTTTCTGACCATCGGTCAGTACCTGCAGCCGACGGTCAAGCACGCCGCTGTCGCCCACTTTGTTATTCCCGCGGAATTCGAGGACTACGCCAGTATGGCCAGGGCGCGAGGGTTTCTGCTGGTTTCGGCGACGCCGCTCACCCGCAGCAGTTACCATGCCGACCGCGACTTCGCTGCGCTCAGGGCAGCCCGGCTGGCCCGCGCCTGATGCCGACCCATGCCGAGAAGCGGGTCCTCCGCTACCAGCCGGAGCAGGTGTTCGACATGGTGGCGGACGTCCACCGGTACCCTGAATTCCTCCCCTGGTGCGTCGGCGCGCGCGTGCTCAGTCGGAGTGAGGCAGAGCTCACCGCGGACCTCACCATCGGGTTCAAAATGTTCCGGGAAACCTTTCGAAGCCACGTTACTTTGTCCCGGCCAGAGGCCCTGACGGTCCGCTACCTCAATGGGCCTTTCCACTACCTGACAAACCACTGGAAGCTTTCGCCGCATCCGCAAGGCACGGAGGTCGATTTCTTCGTCGATTTCGAGTTCCGTTCCCGCCTCCTCCAGGCAGTGATTGGCACTGTCTTTAACGAGGCGGTGCGACTGATGGTGCGGTCCTTCGAGCGGCGGGCGATGCAGCTATATGGGCGCCCCCCTTTGGCCGTCCCAGGTGCGCCGCCCAAGGCGAGTCCAGCCGCGGGCTGAGTGCCGCACGCTCTGCGGAGCGCCTCAATGCGGTTTGGCACCATGCGCGGTGTGCAGCAGGCCCAGATCAAAGTAACCGATCCCACCCAGGATTACGCCGACGCAGCCAAGCACCACCGCGCCGAGCGCGAGTATCGGTACCCCGGTGATGATGGAGGCCGAGGCGACGACGATCGCAACCTGAAAGGCTGCGGACGCGTATTCAAACGCATGGTAAGCGGCCAGCCCCTTATCTCGCTCCGTTTCCGCATACTGCGCCCGCGCGGCCAGTTCCTTTCGGCCTTCCCCGGTCGATGGCTCGCTCTCCCAGCGCTCGATCGTCGCGTTCCAGGCGGCGATCTGCTTATCCGCTGCGGTGCGCCCGTTGCTGTCGAGGCCGGGCACAAGCAGATTTGTCTGTTCGGCAGCCGCCCGGAGGGTCGTCTGCCGGGCGGTACGGGCCTGGAAGAACGCCCACAGGTTCGACGCCTCAATATTGCTCGAAAGGGCATGGGTCTGGGCGCTTTTGCCAAGCGTCTCGGTGATCGCGAGAAAGAGTGCCAGGACGGCGATCAAAAGCGCCAAACGCTTGGTGCCACCGCTAGCACCATTGTGTGCGGCCTCCTCGGCTTCCTCGTGGGGCGGATGCTCGTGTGCCATGTTTCTCCTCGCCGGATGTTCCGTCACTGGCATGCCACATGTCGCTGCATTTGGCGATTGGGGCCATGGGGCTGGACAGCGAAGGCTACTCCCCACACGCTTGCAGTTCTCAATTCGGAGCCCTCGATGGTCCACGCCCCTGAACGCCCGCCGGCGGGCGCGCCGCCCGCGCGAATCAACCTGTATTCGGACACCCAGACGCGACCGACTCCGGCGATGAAGGCCGCAATGATGGCTGCTGCGGTCGGCGATGAGCAGCATGGCGACGACCCGACCGTGCACGCGCTGTGCGACCGTATGGCGGCGCTCATGGGCAAGGAGGCCGCGATCTTTCTGCCTTCTGGGACCATGTGCAATGTCGTTGCTATTTTGACTCATTGCGGTAAAGGCGATGAAGTGGTGGCGCACGAGACGGCGCACATCCTGTTCTCGGAAGGTGGCGCGCACGCGGCCTTCACCGGGGTGCAGATCATGCCGCTGAAGGGCGGCGGCGGGATGTTCACCGCCGATGACGTGCGCGCGGCCATCCGCCCGAAGACCCGCTACAACCCGCCCCAACGTCTGCTTGAAGTCGAGCAGACGGCCAATATCGGCGGTGGCAAGGTCTGGCCGTTGCAGCAGTTGAACGAAGTCGCAGCCGTCGCGCATGCCGAGGGCTGGTCGACGCATATGGACGGCGCGCGCCTGATGAACGCCTGCGTCGCTGCCGCTGTCGCGCCGCGCGACATGGTGGCGGGCTATGACAGTGTCTGGCTGGATTTCACCAAGGGTCTTGGGGCTCCGCTCGGTGCCGTGCTCTGCGGCTCGGCGGATTTCATCGGGCAGGCTTGGCGCTGGAAGCAGCGGCTGGGCGGATCTATGCGGCAAGCAGGGATCTGCGCTGCCGCCTGCCTCTACGCGCTGGAGCATAATATCGAGCGCTTGGCCGAAGACCACGCCAACGCCAAGGCTCTGGCCCGCGGCCTGGCCCAAATCCCGGGCGTCGTCGTCGAGGACCCTGAAACCAACCTGGTCTTCTTCGATGTCCGCGGCGCTGGCGTCGACGTACCGACATTGCAACGTCGGCTCGCGCTGCGGGGCGTCTCGGTCAGCGGCCTCGGCGGGCGGGTGCGCGCCTGTACGCATTTGGATGTGACGGCGCCGATGATCGAAGAAGTGGTCGGCTTGATCCGCCAGTCGATCCTCGCCTGATGGACGCGGTCCGGCGGCAACGCGGCGCTCGCGCCGAAGCCGCCGGCCGCGCCGCCGAGGATGCGGCGGTGCAGGCCCTGATTGACCAAGGATGGCAGGTGTTAGGCCGGCGCGTCCGTACGCCCGCCGGCGAACTCGATTTGATCGCCGAGCAGGCGGGCTTGCTCGCCTTTATCGAAGTGAAGGCGCGGCCCAGCTTGGCTGAAGCCGCGTGGGCCCTGTCTGCCCGCCAACGCGGGCGCCTGCTGGCCGCAGCGGAGTGCTGGCTGGCCGAGCATCCCGGCCACGGGAGCGCAGGAATTCGTTTCGATGTGCTCCTGGTCGCGGCGGATTTCAGCGTCCGGCGCATCGCTGACGCGTTCCGTGTCGGCGATGCCTGAGCTAAGCCACAAAACCATGTATTTGACCCGCCGCCCACTCCTTGCCCTGCTCGCTGTCCCGGCGCTGGCCCGCGCCCAGGGCTGGGTGCCGGACCGCCCGGTTACTTTGTTGCACGGTTTCGCCGCTGGCGGAGCAGCGGATACGATCGCGCGCGTCCTGGCGCCATCGCTGGCTGAGGCATTGGGCAAGCCGGTGATCGTCGAGGCCCGCCCTGGCGCTGGCGGCAATATCGCCTCGGCGGCCCTGGCACGCGCCGCGCCGGACGGCCAGACGATCGGTCTCCTGACCGGCAGTCACGGGGTCGCCGCGGCATTCGGCAAGACCAGCGGGTTCGACCCGGTGGACAGTTTCGCCTGGATTAGCATCGCCTTGCGCTATGCCTTTGTCTTCGTGGTGCGTAGCGACAACGCGAAATATCCTGATCTGCGCGCGTTGATCGATGTGGCCCGGGCAGAGCCGGGCGCGGTTCAATACGGCACGCTCGGTCCAGGATCGTCGCACCATCTCACTGGCGAGTTGTTCAGCCAGGCGGCGGGAATCGAGCTGACCCAAATCCCGTATCGCGGCGATAATGCCGGCCTTACCGCGGTGCTCTCGGGCGAGTTGCCGATGATGTGCGCGACGCTGGCGGGGGCGATGGGGCTGCTTGATGACCCGCGTTTGCGGGGTCTTGGTGTGACCGCTGATCGACGGTCGCGGCGGTTTCCCGCAATCCCGACCGTCGCCGAGGCGACCGGAAGTGCAGGCTTTCGCAGCTATACCTGGGCAGGTCTGGCCGCACCTTCGGGGACACCGATGCCGGTCCAGGCTGGGCTGCATGCGGCACTTGTCCAGGCGCTGGCCATACCTGCGACGCGCCAGCGGCTGGAAGAACTCACGGATGGCGAGGTGGACCCGAGTGCGCTGAAGGCAACCCGTGGCCTGGTGATCGAGGAAATCGCGGCCTGGCGGCGGCTCATCGTCGCCCGCAATCTGAAGACCGAATGACTTCGGCGCACGGCCCCTGTCTCCCATCGGCCATGCCGGCTACAAAAGAGCGTCATGGCCCAGCCGTTTGCCGACCCCACCACGCGTAGCTTGCTGAGCCGGCTCTGGCGAGACGAACTCTCCCAGCATCGGGGCCGCATTGTCGTGGCGCTGATCTGCACCCTCGCGCTGTCTGGCATCACAGCTTTGTATCCGATCGTCATCCAGCAGGCCTTTGATAGATTCAGCCGGAATGATCCTGGCGTCGTGTGGCTCCTGCCACCCTTGATCATTGCCGTGACTACGGCGCGTGCAGTGGCCATGTACGGTCAGGCGCTCGCGGTCCAGGGCACCGTTTTGCGCGTGATCGAGGGGTTGCAACGCAAGTTGTTTGCGGCCGTCACTCGCGCTGATCTTGCCGTCGCCGCGCGTGATGCGCCGGCCCGGCATGCGGTCCGCTTCAACCTCGACGCGCATCAGATCCGGGAGGCGCTTAGCCGGGCGATCACCGGCTTTGCGAATGTCCTTACCATCATCGGTCTCGTCGGCTCGATGCTGTGGCTTGACTGGTCGCTGGCCCTGCTCGCGGCGTTGCTCTACCCGCTCGCCGCTGTTCCCATCCTCTGGATCGGCAAACGGATCCGACGTGCCTCAAGCGGCATGCAGGATCGCGTCGGTGAAACCTCAGCCATGCTGACCGAAAGTTTTGCCGCGGCGCGGGTGGTGCGTGCCTACCGGATGGAGGAGGCCGAAGAGGCGCGAGCCAATCGAGGCTTTGCCGAGCAAAGGGCAGCGCTGTTCCGCATTGCTCGGGCCCGGGCCCGCCTTGACCCTGTGCTGGAGGTGCTGGGCGGCTTGACGGTCGCGCTGGTGCTGGGCTTCGTCGGCTGGCGGGTCGCGGCAGGGCAGGGGACGGTCGGACAGTTCACCGGCTTTGCTGCCGCGCTGTTGATCGCCGCGCAGCCGGTACGACAACTCGGCAGTCTGAACGCGGCGCTGCAAGAAGGGTTGGCCGGGCTTACCAGCATTTATGGCGTGATCGATGCACCGCGGGATATCGCTGACCTACCGGGTGCCTTCCCGCTGCCTGCGGGCGCTGGACGGATCGCGTTCGAGCATGTCGGCTTCAGCTATGCTGGTACGCCTGATGCGGCGCTGCGTGATCTCAGCTTTGTCGCTGAACCTGGTCAGACCGTTGCTCTAGTCGGCCCCTCAGGCGCCGGCAAATCGACCGCACTCGCGCTGGTGCCGCGCCTTTATGACGTGAGCGCAGGGGCGGTCACGATCGACGGCGTCGACCTGCGGCAGGTAACGCTCGTCTCGCTACGCGACGCGATCGCCTATGTTGGCCAGGATGCGATGATTTTTGACGATACCGCCCTTGCCAATATCGCGTGCGGCCGGCCCCACGCGAGCCGGGCGGAGGTCGAGGACGCTGCTCGGGCAGCGGCGGCGCATGATTTCATCGTAGCGCTGCCGCAGGGCTACGATACGCCGCTCGGGACGGGTGGTAGCCGGATTTCGGGCGGCCAGAAGCAGCGTGTCGCGCTGGCGAGGGCCTTGCTCCGTGATCCCCGGGTGCTCTTGTTGGACGAGGCGACCAGTGCGCTGGATGCGGAAAACGAGGCGCTGGTCCAGTCGGCGCTGGCCCGACTCCGGCAGGGACGCACAACTTTGGTCATCGCCCATCGCCTCGCGACGGTGCGAGAGGCGGATCGGATCGTGGTGATGGAGGCGGGCCGGGTGGTGGAAATGGGCGACCACGCAGCGCTCATGGCGGCTAATGGGCTCTACGCGCGGCTGGTGCGGACCCAGAGCTTTACAGAAAGCTAGAAGCCGGCAGACAAAAAGAGGAGCATTTTCTCAGCAAATTTGGTCCATCAACCGCTCGAGTTGACGCTTTGCCGCACAGCAACATAAAGAGGCGCAGTGTGGCATCACCGGTTCATGTGGTCCGCAGCGGGAGTAAAGCCACCCATGTCCCATTCGCCGGATGCCCGTGAGGCGACCATGATCGGCCGCCGTACTGACGGCACACCGATCCGCCGACCGCTCTCGCCCCACCTCCAAGTCTATGACATGGCGCAGATGACGAGCGCCACCTCGATCGCTTCGCGCATCACGGGGGTGATCTGGACGGTCGGCTTGCTGATCCTGGTCTGGTGGCTTCTGGCCGCCGCTGCGGGGCCCCGCGCTTATGCCACCGTGTCCTGGTTCCTGTCGTCCTGGCTTGGCGTCCTCGGTCTTTTTGGGCTGACCGCGGCGGCTTGGTATCATACACTCAACGGTGTCCGGCATCTGGCCTATGACGCGGGCTTTGGGTTTGATATCCCAACGACTTACAAAACTGGCCGTGCCGTCATCATCGGCACCGCGGTGGCAACGATCCTGACCTGGATCATCGCCCTGACCGCCTGGGCTTGAAGGAGGCTACCCGTATGGCCCAAGACGCTTTCCAGGGGGTTCCGCTCCGCAGCGCGCTCGGGCGGGTACGCGGCAAAGGCTCGGCGCGCGGCGGCACGCATCACTGGTTCATGCAACGCGTGACGTCGGTCGCGCTGCTGCCGCTGATGTTGTGGTTCACGCTGTCCGTGGCGGCGTTGGCGGGCGCCTCCCATGCCGAGACTGTGGCTTGGATCGGACGCCCATTTAATGCCTTACTGTTGCTCGCCAGCATTGCGCTCTCCTTCCATCACACGGCGGCGGGGTTGCAAGTTATCCTGGAAGACTATCTCCATAAGGAGTGGCCGCGCCTCGTGGCCATCCTCTTGGCGAAGGGGGCCT
>CAITYE010000404.1 GCA_903896535.1 uncultured Paracraurococcus sp. | reverse complement strand
GGCCGCGCCATCCCCGTGGTGGCCGATCCCTATTCCGACCCGGAAAAGGGCAGCGGCGCGGTCAAGATCACCCCGGCCCACGACTTCAACGATTTCGAGGTGGGTCGCCGGCACGGCCTGGAGATGCCGAGCGTGCTCGACGCCGAGGCGCGGGTGACGATCGAGGAGATCGTGGGCGCGCTGCGCAACGTGCCCGGCATCGGTGAGCCGGAATTCGTACGCGAGCTGGCCGGCCTCGACCGCTTCGAGGCGCGCAAGCGCATCGTCGCCCGCCTTGAGGAACTGGAGCTGCTGGAGAAGGTGGAGCCGCATACCCACCAGGTGCCGCATGGCGACCGCGGCGGCGTGCCGATCGAGCCGCGCCTGACCTGGCAGTGGTATTGCGATGCGGCGACCTTGGCCAAGCCGGCCATCGCGGCGGTGGAGGAGGGGCGGACCCGCTTCGTGCCGCAGCAGTGGGAGAATACCTTCTTCGCCTGGATGCGTGACATCCAGCCTTGGTGCATTTCCCGCCAGCTTTGGTGGGGCCACCGCATCCCCGCCTGGTACGGGCCGGACGGCGCGATCTTCGTCGCCCGCGACGAGGCCGCGGCGCAGGCCCAGGCGCGCGCCCGCTTCGGCCGGGATGTGCCGCTGGAACGCGACCCGGATGTGCTGGATACCTGGTTCTCCTCGGCGCTCTGGCCGTTCTCGACCCTAGGCTGGCCGGAGCAGACGCCGGAGCTGGCAAAGTATTATCCCGGCGATGTGCTGGTCACCGGCTTCGACATCATCTTCTTCTGGGTTGCCCGGATGATGATGATGGGCATCCACTTCATGGGTGAGGTGCCCTTCCGCGACATCTACATCCACGGCCTGGTCCGGGACGAGAAGGGCCAGAAGATGTCGAAGTCCAAGGGCAATGTGATGGACCCGCTGGAGCTGATCGACGCCTATGGCGCCGATGCCCTGCGCTTCACCATCTGTGCGCTGACCGGCCCCGGCCGCGACGTGAAGCTGGGCCGCAAACGCGTGGAGGATTATCGCGGCTTCACCACAAAACTTTGGAACGCGGCCCGGTTCTGCGAGGCAAACAGCATCGGTGTCGATGCAGCCTGGCGGCCTGAAACCGCAACCACGCCGCTGGCGCGCTGGCTGTTGGATGCAACAAACACCGCCATCGCCGAAGCCGATGCGGCGCTGGAGGCTTATCGCTTCGACGAATACGCCGCCGCCTGTTATCGCTTCGTCTGGAACGGCTTCTGCGACTGGTTCATCGAATTCGCCAAGCCGGTGCTGAACGGGCCCGACGGCCCGGAGAAGACGGAAGTAAAGGGCGTGGCGCAATACGTGCTGGGCGTGATCCTCCGCCTGCTGCACCCGGCCATGCCCTTCATGACCGAGGAGCTGTGGGACCACTTCGGCTATGGCGATGACTGCAGCCTGATCCGCGAAGCCTGGCCGGCGGTGGTGTCGGCGGCGGGCGCCGAGGCGGCGCGGGCGGAGCTTGATGCCGTGGTTGGCGTGGTGAATGAAATCCGCTCGATCCGCGCGGATTTCGGCGTCGTGCCAAAGGTCCTCGGCCGGCTCCGGGCCTATGCGCGCCCTGACGCGGAGGCGGAACATCGCGCCTGGCTGGCGCGCAACACCGCGATGCTCTCTCGGCTTGGTGGCCTGGAAGGCATCGAGGCGGTGGGGCAGGGGGGTAGCGCGCCCGCGAGTTCGGAAGCTGAATTCGTTGTCGCCGGCGTGCGCTATGAGCTGAGCTTCGGCGACCAGCTAGACTTGGCCGCCATCCGCACCCGTTTCGCCAAGGACCGCGCCAAGGCCGAGGCCGAGGCGAATAAGGTCTCGCAAAAGCTCGCCAACGCGGATTTCATCGCCCGTGCCAAGGAAGAGGTGGTGGAGGAGAACCGCGAAAGACTGGCCAGTTTTACGGCCGAGATGGCCCGGCTGGACGCGGCGCTGGCGCGGATCGGCGGTTGAGAGAAGGGGAAAGGTTGGAACATGGCAGCACGCGGTTATCTCACGACCCATATCCTGGATACCGCCCGCGGCCGCCCGGCGCAGGCGGTGGCAATCGAGCTGTGGCGGATCGACCCGCAGCCGGGGCTCATCATCCGCACCGTTACAGATGCCGATGGCCGCAACGCCGCGACGCTGCTGGAGGCGCAGGATTTCATCGCCGGTACCTATGAGCTGCGCTTCCATGTTGGCCCCTATTTCCGCGCGGCCGGGCTGGCGGGGCCACCGGCCTTCCTCGATATGGTGCCGGTCCGCGTCTACCTGGCGGCGGGGCAGGGTCACTATCATGTGCCACTCCTTTGCTCGCCCTACAGCTACAGCACCTATCGCGGGTCCTGAGCGCGGGCCCGTCCCGGCCGCCTCGAAACCCGCTTGCAAAATCCGTCGGCCCGGGGCAGATGCCCGACCGATACCTTAACCACACCGACTGGTCAGACCGTTCGGCGGGCGGCACCGGGTCCTTAGGGGACTACGGCAGGCTGAGCCCGTTATCGTCTATGGAGGCCCAACGTGGCGCAGAGCGACCTCGCTTCGATCCGCAACATCGGCATTACCGCGCACATCGATGCCGGCAAGACGACGACGACCGAGCGGATTCTTTACTACACCGGCAAGAGCCACAGGATCGGCGAAGTCCACGACGGCAACACCACGACCGACTACATGGCGCAGGAGCGTGAGCGGGGCATCACCATCACCTCCGCCGCCGTGACCGCGGTGTGGAAGGACTACCGGATCAACATCATCGACACGCCCGGCCACATCGACTTCAACATCGAGGTGAACCGCAGCCTGCGCGTGCTGGATGGCGCCATCTTCATCATCGAAGGCGTGGCCGGGGTGCAGCCGCAGTCCGAGACCAACTGGCGTCTCGCGGATCGGTACAACGTGCCGCGCGTCATCTTCATCAACAAGCTCGACCGCACCGGCGCCGATTTCTATCGCGCGGCGGATACGCTGACCGAGAAGCTCGGCATCAACTGGGTGACCCTGCAGCTGCCGATTGGCGCCGAGGACACCTTCAAGGGCGTGGTCGACCTGATCGAGATGAAGGCGATCATCTGGGAGGGCGACGACCTCGGCGCCGCCTATCACGACGAGCCGATCCCGGCCGACCTGGCCGACAAGGCCAAGGAATACCGCGAGAAGATGCTCGAGATCGTCGTCGGCGCCGATGACGAGGCGATGGAGGCGTATCTCGAAAACGGGGATGTGCCGATTCCGTTGCTGAAGCGCGCGATCAAGAAGGGCACGATCAGCGGCGAGTTCCGCCCGGTGCTCTGCGGCACCGCCTTCAAGAATAAGGGCGTGCAGCCGCTGCTCGATTCCGTGATCGACTACCTGCCGAGCCCGATCGACATCCCCGGCATTAAGGTTGCGCCCGAGGAAGGCCAGGACGAGACCGCCGTGCGGCCCTCCATCCCCGCCGATCCGAACGCGCCCTTCGCCGGCCTCGCCTTCAAGATCATCAACGACAAGTACGGCAACCTGACTTTCGTGCGCGTCTACCGTGGCACCCTGAAGCAGGGCGACATGGTGATGAACACCACCAAGGACAGCCGCGAGCGCATCGGCCGCATGTTCCAGATGCACGCCGACAAGCGCGAGGAGATCAAGGAAGTCTCGGCCGGCGACATCGCGGCCTTTGTCGGGCTGAAGGATACCGGCACCGGTGATACGCTCGCCTCCTCCGACGATCCGGTGATCCTGGAGCGTATGGCCTTCCCGGTGCCGGTCATCGACATCTCGGTCGAGCCCAAGACCAAGGACGGCATCGAGAAGATGACGCTTGGCCTGCAGAAGCTGGCGGGCGAGGACCCCTCGCTGCGCCTGCGGACGGACCAGGAGACGGGCCAGACCATCCTCTCCGGCATGGGCGAGCTGCACCTTGAGATCATCATCGATCGGCTGCGGCGCGAATACGGCGTCGATGCCAATATCGGCGCGCCGCAGGTGGCGTATCGCGAGACCATCTCCAAGCCGCATACCGAAACCTATACCCACAAGAAGCAGTCGGGCGGTTCGGGCCAGTACGCCGAGGTGAAGATCGAGTTCCTGCCGCTGGAGCGGAACGAGGGCATCCACTTCGAGAACGGCGTCGTCGGCGGCTCGGTACCGCGGGAATACATCCCGGCGGTCGAGAAGGGCATCCGGGTGCAGGCCGATACCGGCGTGCTCGCCGGCTTCCCGACGGTGGACTTCAAGTACCGCCTGGTGGACGGCAAGTACCACGACGTCGACTCCAGCGCACTCGCCTTTGAGATCGCGGCCAAGGCCTGCTTCCGCGAAGGCATGAAGAAGGCCGGGCCACAGATCCTGGAGCCGATCATGGACGTCGAAGTGACGACGCCGTCCGACCATGTCGGCGACGTGGTCGGCGATCTCAACCGCCGCCGTGGCGTGATTCAGAGCCAGGACATGGCGGGTACCTCCGTCATCGTCCGCGCCCATGTGCCGCTGAAGGAAATGTTCGGCTACATCTCGAACCTGCGCGGCATGACCAAGGGCCGCGCCAGCTTCTCGATGCAGTTCCACCACTATGATCCGGTCCCGCGCAACATCGCGGACGAGATCATGACCAAGAGCGCCTGAGTCGAGGCGCCTGGGCTGAAAAACTGGGCCGGCGGGCTAACCCGCCGGCCTTTTTCATGCCGCCCCGCGCGGCGCCACCCAAAGCCGCGCCGGCGGGGCAACCCACCGGCGTTTCTTCATTCCAGCCGCCAGTTGGTCGCCGCAAAGCTGCGCCGCGTGATGTCGGTATCGCTGGGGAAGACCTGGATGGCCGACAGCACCTCCGGCACGATCAGGGTGATCTCGGCATCCTCCCCGAGCCCGGTGAGGTCGATCCGGAGCCTTCCCTCGCCCTCGAGCCGGGTCGGCAGGCGCTGGAAGGTCGGCCTGGCGAAGACCGCGATCTGCTCGCGCCCCAGGCCGATAATCACGGAGATATCGACGACCAGGTGACGGGCCGTGCCCCGTCGGATCTCGACCGTGGATGTGCAGCCCGGGCCGGCCCACCATTCGCGCCGTCCCTCCTCCAGCTGGGGAGTAGGCAGCCAGCCGGCGGTCAGCCAGATGCCGCGGCTGTCGTCGGAAAAGGCTTCCGTCGCCGGCGTCCGGCGCGGGACGCCGGCCAACAGCCGGGTGTTGCGCCAGTCCCGCCACCAGCGCCGGGCCTCGGTCCAGAGCACGCTGTCGAGTGCGGTGAGCTCCGGCCGCGCATTGATGATCCGCCGCAGTTCCCAATCCGCGACCTCGTCCGGCCGGGCGCGGTTCAGCATGATCTCGCGCGCCACCGGCAGGTGCCCGGTCTCACCGGCCCAGAGCGGGCAGAACTCGTCGATCGACTCGGTCGGGATCAGCCAGCGCAGCCGACGGAGCGCCGCCGGCAGTTGCTCCAGCAGCCAGCTCCGATAGCCATCGGCGGCCATCAGGGAGAGGTCGAAATGGTTCAACGCATGGATCAGCGAGCGGCTCTGGTCGTCAGCCAGCTGGTCGCCGAAATTGTCGAAGAATTCCAGCGGCGTCAGGCTCAGCGCGGCGCGATGCAGGGGAATCGCGGGCTCCCGCCGGATATGCTTGTAGGCCGAGATCAGGCGCTCGATCGGGTCGCGCACCGTGGTCAGGATGTCGATGCCCTGGCACTTCGCGAGCAGTGGGCCGAGCACGTGGCTCTCAATGAAGTCGCGGGTCTCGAGCAACTGGGTCAGCCTGTCGGCATGGTCCGGCCAGCGCAGCGGGGGCTGCAGCATGTGAACGCGCTCGGGCCGGAAGGCTGAGGCGAGCCGCGCGGCCAGGGTCTGTCCGCCGGTTTTGGTCAGGTGCAGAAAAAAGATCGGTCGCATGACAAGTCCCTACCGCGCCGGCACCGCGCGTTCTGCATCGGCGGGGCAATGTGCCGATGACCGGCGCCACTCTGGCGACGGCTTCCCAGCATCATGGTATGCGCCCCGATCAGCTCAAATAGTATATTAAATATAATAATCTTAACTGTCGCGACTCTCAAACAAAAAATTATGTCCGGCGCAGCCCCGCGCCGCCCTGCAACGCCGCCCAGATCCGTGCTGGTGTTGCCGGCGGTTTGTCGAGCCGGACGCCGCTCTGTGCCAGCGCATCGTTCACCGCATTCATCAGTGCGCCGGCAGCCCCCATGGTGCCGCCCTCCGACATGCCCTTGATGCCGGCGGGCGTGCGCGGGTCGGGGATGTTCATGTGCATGAGCTGCAGCGGCGGGATGTCGCCGGCGCGGGCCAGCGCATAGTCCATGAAACTGCCCGCCAGCAGCTGGCCATCCTCATCATAGGCGAGATGCTCCATCAACGCGCCCGAGAGGCCGAGCGAGATCGCGCCGTGCCCCTGGCCCTCAACGATGATCGGGTTGATCGCCTGGCCGGCATTCTCGGCGGCCACGTAGCGCAGCAATGCGATCGCCCCGCTCTCGGGGTCGATCTCCACCAGGGCTGCATGGGCGCTGTCGGTGAAGGTCAGGTCGGGCGGGTCATAGGCGTAGATCTCGTGCAGCCCGGGCATCATGCCGGCGGGCAGACGGAGGGGGTCGAGGTGGGCGGTCCGGGCGATCTCGGGGATGCCGATCCCGGCATCGGTGAAGCCGCCGCCGGTTGCCGCCAGCACCCGGCCTTCGCGCAGCACCAGCCCGTCGGCGCTGTTGCGGCCCAGCAGCACGGCGGCGATCTGCAACATCTTCGCCTGCAGCCGGAGGCCGGCGATATAGAGCCCCCCGCCGCCCGCCGTCGCACCGCGCGCGCCACGGCTGCCCATGCCATAGGGCGCGATGTCGGTATGGCCCAGCTGCACCAGCACATCATCCGGCCGGCAGCCAAGCCCGGCGGCGGTCGTCTGCGCCAGCGTCGTCTCATAGCCCTGGCCCGAGCCCATCAGCCCGCAACTGGCCAGCACCGCCCCCGAAGGCTCGACCCGCACCGCCACCGCCTCATGCCCCGAGCCTGGGATGCCCGCCGCGCGATAGAAGGCGGAGCCGTAGGTATTGCTCTCAATCACAGTGCAGAGCCCGAGGCCGAGCAGCTTGCCGGTGGTCCCGCCCGCCCGTTGCTGGGCGCGGATCGCGTCGTAGCCGATCGCCTCGGCCACGGCATCCAGCGTCGCACGCGGCGTGATCGCCTCGTAACGCTGGCCGGCCGCGCTGACCCAGGGCAGGTCGGTCTGGGCGATCATGTTCCGCCGCCGCACCTCCAGCGGATCGAGCCCGAGGACGCGTGCGACCTCGTCCAGAATGCCTTCGGTCACCCAGGCGGCCATGGCCATCGGCGCGCGCATGGGGCCGGAGGGACATTTGTTGGTCAGCCAGATCTCGGTCGTGTAGCCGTATTCGCGCAGCCGCGTCGCACCGGGGATGATGATGCAGATCATCCGCGCGATGTAATCCGCGGGAAACAGGCACCAGCCGCCGCTATCGACGGTGATCGTCACATCCAAGGCTACCAGCCTGCCATCGCCGCCGAAGCCGACGCGCGCCGCGATGCTCTCCTCGCGCGCATGCAGGGAGGCCGCGAGATTCTCGCTGCGGCCCTCCCGCCAGCGTACGGGCCGGCCGAGCAGCCGCGCCGCGGCGGCGCAGCAGAGATCTTCCCGCGCCGGGATGATCTTCTGGCCGAAGCCGCCACCCATATCGGGCGCAATCACCGTCGCCTGCCACTCCCGCAGGCCGAGGCGCGCCGCGAGTGCGGTGCGATAGGGGTGCGGCGCCTGGGTGCCGACGTGCAGCGTCAGATGCTCCCGCCCCACATCCCAGATGGCCAGGCAGCCGCGCGGCTCGATCGGCGCATGCGTTTGGCGCTGCTGTGCGAAGGGGATTTCGAGGATGCGTTCCGCCCGGGCGAAGGCGGCGTCGAGCCCCGGGGTGGCGACGCGCTGGCGCGCGACGCGATTGCCCGGGACGGTCGGGTCAACCAGCGCCGCACCCGGGGCGCTGGCCTGGGCGACAGAGGCGATGGCCGGCAGCGCTTCCCACGCAATGGTGATCAACTCGGCCGCGTCCTCGGCGATGCTGCGGCGTTCGGCCAGCACCAGCGCCACGGGGTCGCCAACGAGCCGTGCCGTCTCGGCCGGCATGGCCGGGGTCTCAACCGGCAAGTGGCCGGGGATGGGTGGAGCGATCTTCAGCGGCGCGACGAGCGCGTTGATCTCCGCCCCCGTCAGCACCGCGATGACGCCAGGCAGCGCGCGTGCGGCCGTGCTGTCGATGGCGCCGATCCGGGCATGCGCGTGCGGGCTGCGGAGGAAGACCGCATGCAGCGTATCGCCCGGCAGTTCGAGATCGTCGTGGAAGCGCCCGCGGCCGAGCAACAGGCGGCGATCCTCGCGGCGCGGCAGGGCGCGGCCGATGGGTGAACCTGGCAGCGGGGGCGGCGGGGGGGGGCTGGGCATTCGATGATGTCAGCCCGCAGGACAGAGATTTGTCGAGGGGCGATTGCGTCGCGGCGATGCTGCCCGGCGCTTTCTTGCGCCGTCTTTTTGTTCCTCGTATATGGCCGTTCTGCATGTTTAGCCGCACCCCGCGGTCAGCAGGAGAAGGGCGGCTTTCAGGTGCTTCTGACCTCTCGAACCCCCTTCCGGGTGAGCTTTTTTGGCGGTGGGACGGATTATCCCGAATACTTCGCCCGGGCACGCGGCGCCGTGCTCGGCATGGCCATCGACAAATACGCTTATGTCTCGACCCTCGTGCTCCCGAACGTGATCGATTACCGCTACCGCGTCAGCTATTCGATCATCGAAACCGTGGCCGCAGCGTCGGAGATCAAGCATCCTGTGGTGCGGGAGGTGCTGCGCCATTACGCGGTCGAGCAACCCCTCCATATCTCCACCATGGCCGACCTGCCCTCGCGCAGCGGCCTCGGCAGTTCTTCCTCCTTCACCGTCGGGCTGGTGAACCTGATCAACACGCTGCAGGGCAAGCCAACGACCAAGCTGGATCTCGCGCGGCAGGCGATCTTCGTGGAACGCGAACTGCTGCAGGAAAATGTCGGCGTCCAGGACCAGTTCCATGCCGCCTTCGGCGGGCTGAACCGCTTCGATTTCATCGGCGAGCGTACCCGGATCACGCCGATCCAAATGTCCATCGGCGGGCAGGCAGCGCTCACGGCATCCCTGCTTTTGGTCTATACCGGCGTCACCCGCTTCGCGTCTGAGACGCTCGACGAACAGATGGCCAAGACCCGCTCGGGCGGTGTCGATCGCGACCTTTCCCACCTCCTCACGCTCACCGACCAGGCCGTCGATGTCCTCGAAGGCGGGCAGCTGGATGCCATGCTGCGCGACTTCGGCGCCATGCTGCATGAGGGATGGGAGACCAAGAAGAAGCTCTCCTCCAAAGTCAGCAATCCCGCAATCGATGCGCTCTACGACGCTTGCCTGGCGGCTGGCGCACTCGGCGGCAAGCTGTGTGGTGCGGGGTCGGGCGGCTTCCTGCTGATGCTGGTGCCGCCCGAGCGGCAGACGCGTTTCCGCGAGGTGATGCGCGACAGCCTCATCACCCCGATCGGGCTGGATACGCAAGGATCGACCATCCTGGTTGGCTGAGGCCGGGCAGGAATTTCCAGAGCATGCTGCGTTCGCATTCGCATTCGTTAACGCACCCTGCTGTAAAGTTTGATGGTCGCGGGATGCAGCGTTTTCGGCGATTCCGCCTCAACGCATCCCGCTGTAAAGTTTGATGGTCGCGGGATGCAGCGTTTTCGGCGATTTCGCCTCAACGCATCCCGCTGTAAAGTTTGTTGGTCGCGGGATTCAGCGTTTTCGGCGATTTCGCCTCAACGCATCCCGCTGTAAAGTTTGTTGGGTCGCGGGATCCAGCGTTTTCGGCGATTTCGCCTCAACGCATCCCGCTCTGGGGCGAGTGGGAAGCGCGGCATGTCAGCGAATCTGGTGAAGGCGGCCATCGAGGATACCGCCCGGCTGCTCGATAGGATGGCGGCTGATGCGGCGCTCTGCGCCGGCGCCGCCCGTGCGGCGGAGATCGTGGTGGAAGCGCTGCGCGCGGGGCACAAGCTGCTGCTCTGCGGCAATGGCGGCAGCGCGGCCGATGCACAGCATTGGGCGGGTGAACTCGTCTCCCGGTTCCACTACGACCGCCCGGGCCTGCCGGCGATCGCGCTGACCACCGATACCTCGATCCTGACGGCCATCGGCAACGATTACGGCTATGACCGCAGCTTCGCCCGGCAGGTGGAAGCGCTGGGCCAGCAGGGCGATGTGCTGTTTGCCATCTCCACCTCCGGCAATTCGAAGAACGTGGTGGCGGCGATCGAAGCGGCGCGGGCCTGCGGCATGCCGGTGGTCGGTTTCACCGGCGAAGGTGGCGGCACGATGGCCGGGCTCTGCGACCTCTGCCTGCGCATCCCCTCCGCCAGCACGCCGCGGATCCAGGAAGGGCATGAGGTGCTGGGCCATGCGATCTGCGCGATGATCGAGGCCACGATGTTTCCCCGCCCCGCCGCATGATGCCGGAGGAGGCGATCGTGCTGGCCGGCGGCTTCGGCACCCGGCTGCGTGCGGTGGTCCGCGACGTGCCGAAGCCGCTCGCACCCATCGCCGGGCGCCCCTTCCTGGCCTGGCTGCTGGACAGCCTGGCGCGGCAGGGGGTGCGGCGGGTCATCCTTTCCACCGGCTATCTCGGCGATCTCGTGCGCGCGACGATGGGTGACAGTCATGACGGCATGTCCCTGGACTATGTGCAGGAGGAGACGCCGCTCGGCACCGGTGGGGCGTTGTGGCGCGCCTTGCCGCTGGCCGCGGCGGCGCGTGTCTTCGCGCTGAACGGCGATACCTGGAGCGGTGCCGCCTTGCAGGCGCTGGCGGCAGAGGCGCCGGAGGCCGACCTGACCCTGGCGGTGCGGCCGGTGCCCGATCGGAGCCGCTTCGGCAGCGTCCTGGTTGCGGGCAACGTCGTGACCGGGCTTGAGGAGAAGGGGCCGAGTGGCCCGGGGCTGGTCAATGCCGGGCTCTATGTGCTGCGCCAGGATCTGCCGGCACGCTTCCCGCTCGCCGCACCCTTCAGCCTGGAGACGGAAGTGTTGGCGCATCCGGGGCGTTTCGCGCTGCGCGCGCTGCGCACTGATGCCCCCTTCCTCGATATCGGCACGCCCGAAGATTTCGCCCGCGCGCAGTCGTTGATTCCCGACTGGTCGCGGGGCGACTGACGGCCGCCTTGCTCGGGCCGCCGCGCTCGGTCAAACATCTCCCCGAGCGGCCTTAGCCGCGTTTTGTCCGAGAGACGCGAATGACCGCGACCACCCATCCGCTGACCGAAGCCCGCAGCGCCGGCAACTTCACCGCCCAGGGCTTCGTCGATCTCACCGGCCCCCTGTTGATCGCCGCCCGTCGCTTCGGCGATGCCCGCGGCTATTTCAGCGAAACTTACAGCCGGCGTGACTTCGCTGCGCTGGGCATCGCCGAGGAGCTGGTGCAGGACAACCAATCCCGCTCGGCCAGCGTCGGGACGCTGCGCGGTCTGCATTTCCAGATCCCGCCGCGTGCGCAGGCCAAGCTAGTACGGGTGCTGCGGGGGCGTATCCTCGATGTCGCGGTCGATCTCCGCCATGGCTCGCCCACCTATGGCCGGCATGTCGGCGCCGAGCTGACGCCGGAGAACGGGCTGATGCTCTATGTCCCTGCCGGTTTCGCGCACGGCTTCGTGACACGAGAGCCGGACACCGAGGTCACCTACAAGGTCAGTGATACCTACGCGCCCGACTGCGATCGTGGCCTCGCCTGGGATGACCCCGCGCTCGGCATCGCCTGGGGCGTGGCGCCAGATGTGGCTGTGCTCTCGGACAAGGACAAGCGTTGGCCGGGATTAGCCGGGCTGGGCCGGGTCTTTTGAACCCAAGGCGGCGATTGCCCGATCCCGCGGCCGGTGGGTCGGGCGCGAGGGGTTAGAGCGCGATGCGTTGAGGCGGAATCGCCGAAGGCGCTGAATCGCGCGATCCAACAAAGGCTAGAGCGCGATGCGTTGAGGCGGAATCGCCGAAGGCGCTGAATCGCGCGATCCAACAAACGCTAGAGCGGGCTGCGTGAACGCATGTGAACGCAGCATGCTCTAGAGCAAGCTGGGCCTTGCCGCGGCGTAGGCGACCGCGTCCGCCAGGGTATTGCGGAACTGTTCGGTGTCGCAGTCACGCGCGACGGCGGCAAGGGCGTTGTCCCGCAGCCGCAGCCACAGGGCGTCATCGTGCCACACTTTGACGCAGGCCACCGCAAACCCTTCCGCCGTCGACGCGGCCAGCAGCTCCTGCCCGTCAGTCCAGCCGAGTTGTTCCCGGAGCAGCTCGGTCGCCACCACGGGCAGCCCCGCCCCGGCGGCGGTGTGGACCTTCATCGGAATGCCGGCCGCATAGCGGGTCGGCGCCACGAACAGCCGAGCGCTGGCGAAGAATCCGTCGATATCCTCGACCTGGCCGAGCAGGCGGACACGTGTGGAGGCGAGCCGCAGGACGCGGGCCGCGGCGTTACGGCCGACCACAGTCAGCTGCCAATCGCTGCCGATCGCCGCATCGATGCGCGGCATCACCTCCTGCACGAACCATTCGAGGGAGTCCGCATTGGGCGAAGCATCGTCATCGAGCGCCCCGAGGAACAGGATGCCGTCCCGGCCCTGCGGCCCACCGCCGACCGCCTGGGTCTGCATCGAATGGCCGAGGACGCGCACATCCCGCTGCCCGGCCGCCCGGAATTTGGTGGCCTCGGCCTCGGTGACCGTCAGCACCACCTTCGCATCGCCAGCGAGGGCGAGCTCGGCCGCCACGGCGCGGGTTGCAACGGCGGCGGCGGCGCGATCGCCGGTCAGTTCGGCCCGGACCACGTCGCGTGCGGCGAAGATCGCCTCCGCATCGTAGATCAGCGGCGTCGCTGCTGCGAAGCGGGGTGCTTCGGCACAGGCGCGCTCATAAACCGCCATATTGTGCGGCCGGCTGACGAGGACCGCATCGTAGCAGCCGACCCTTGCGGCCAGGAACGCCGCCAGCCCGGGCTCTGCCAGCCCGGCCGCGATCTCGACGCTCGGCGGCAGCGCGGCATAGGCAGCCTCGAAGGAGACCGCGGGCTCCTTCAGCGGATAGAAGGTGACCGACCAGCCAGCGGCATCGAGATCCGCGATGATTTGCTGGGCGCGCGGATACCCGGAGCCCAGGGCGGGGAAGGGGACGCGGTCGTCGATGATCAACACCCGGCCGGCGGGCCGTGGACGCAGGCGGGCGATCACTGTTGGCGTGCCGGGGGGCAGGTGATCTGCCGCCAGGGCCGTCGCATGCCGCTGCCGGAAAATCTCGGAATTCCGGCGCTGCAATTCGAGCGCGCTGGAGGAGGAGGTCGCGCTGCCAAACTCCATATGCGCGATCCGCGCCCGTGGCTCGTAGCCGATGCGGAATCCGGCTGCGCGCAAGCGCATGCAGAGGTCGGTTTCCTCGTAATAGGCCGGCGCGAAGGCCTCATCGAAGCCGCCCAGGCGTTCGAACAGGCCGCGCCGCAGCATCAAGAAGGCGCCGGAGCAATAATCGACGTCACGGCGGAACTGGAACTCGGCCTCGCCCGGATCGCGCCCGCGGCCGTAGCCCAGGCAGCTGCCGTCGCGGAAGATGATGCTGCCGGCCTCCTGCAAGCTGCCGTCCAGCAGCACGATCGGCCCGCCCACCGCACCGAGATCCGCCTCCGCATCCAGCCGGTCGGCGGCGGCGGTGATGGCGCCAGGCGCGACGCGGGTGTCATTGTTCAGCAGCAGCAGGTACTCGCCCTTCGCGTCCGGCGCCGCGCGATTGACACCGCGCAGGAAATGCAAGTTCTCTGGGCTGCGGATGACATGCACGCCGTCCAGCCGGTCCAGCAGGGCGCCGGTGAGGTCGGTCGAGCCATTGTCCAGGATGATGACCTCGATCCCCGCCTCGGCCTGCCGGCGCAGCGATTCCAGGCAATGGAAAGTCAGCTCGGCCTGATTGAACAGCACCAGGATGACGCTCGTCTTCGGCTGCGGGTAGCTCGGGAAGACGAGGCGCTCGTCGCCAGCGAGAAACGCGTCGAGCCGGTCGGCGCAGAAGGCGCGAAAGCGCTGGCGGATATCGGTTGGGTCCGCTGGCGGGACGTTCGGCACTTCGCTTGGGCGCGGATGCAGACCGGGCAGCAGCAGCGCCGGCATCTGATCCGACACCACCTGCTCCAGCGCCGCCTGGCTATCGATGCGGAGCGCCCATTCCGGCACAGCGATGGCTCGGTCAGGGCCGGCATGGACCCAGCGCAGGCCGGCCTTCTCGCAGGAATAGAAATACAGGCGCTCGACGGCATGGGCGATGGTGCCATCCGTCTGCCCGGCTTCGGCGGGGAAATCTGCAAGCGTGAGGCCGGCATCGAGCAGCGGCGCCAAGGCCGCGCTACGGGCCCAGAACATGGAGCCGGCAGGAAAATCGAGTGGGCTGTCCGGCGTGAGATCGAGGTCGAGCCGGGCGGCGAGCTCGCGTGAGATCGCGAAATTGGGACCCCACCCCATATGCGGCCGAGTGAGCGGAAAGTTACGCGGCGCGACGATCCCGAGTTGTGGGAGCCGGGCGAAGGCCTCCAGGATGGACGCCACGGCCGGCTGGGAGCCGAGCAGGCTGTCCAGCAGCCAGTCCCGCCACGCTGCGAGGGTCGCATTGTGCGACGATGCCTTGGTGTGCAGATGTAGGAGGAGGTCGTGGTCCCGATGGACATCAGCGAAGCCGAGGAGCTTCGGCGCGATGTCGCGGCCGCGGTTCGGCATCACCCGGACCTCCAGGCGCGCGGCCGGGCCGCCGGCGAAGGCCTCACGCAGCAGCTGCGCCTTCGCTTCGGTATCGGTCGAGACATAAAGGTCGAAGGCGCCCGGGATGGCGGCCAAGCGATGCCGGAATTCGGCCGCCTGATCGACATGGAAGGCGTGCAGCAGCACGGCGATGCGCCAACGTGGCGGCGCGATCCCGCCAGCGATCCGGAAGGGGACGACGAGGACCGGCTCGCTCAACGTCGATATTTCGCCCTCCGGCGCCGCCACTGGCGGGGGTCCGAAGCGCCGGCGCAGCTGGCCCGTGGCAGGGCGGACCCGCTCGATGATCCCGCGCAGCGGTGCGAACATGCGCCAGGTGGTGCTCGTAACCACCGCCTCCAGCGCCTGCTCGGCGGTGGCGAGGCGCTGCTCGGTGGCGAGCAGTTGCTGCTGCAATGCAACGTTTTCGGCGGCAATGACCCGAATCCGGGCTTCGGCCGCCGCCAGGCGGGCTTGCGTCGGCTGCTGCGCGGTGCGCGGGACATCCGGCGGCGTCGCTGCCCGCTCTTCGGGCGTATCCATGGGCACTTGCATCACTATCCTGATTCGCCAAGCCCTCGGCCATGCGTCGCCGCGCGGCCCGGATCGGGTCTAGCCCGCAAGCGGGCTTTATACCCAGGCGCGGCCGGCGATAACAGTTCAGTGGTGGTCACAAGGCGTTCAATCCGCGCGGCGGGGTCCCGGTTCGGCCAGCAGGCGGTAGGCGCTATCCAACCGGTATTGCCGGCTGAACCAGGGATCGTGCCGCAGCACCGCGCCCCAACGCGCCTCCATCGCCGCGCACTCCGCCTCCCAGCGCAGCCGCTGGGCTGGGGCGAGGTCGCTGCCCCGGCTCGCGCTTTCCCGGTGCAGCAGTGCCGCGTGCGGGGTGACGAGGTTGCGATAGCCCGCCTCGCGCACCCGGATGCAGAAATCCACGTCGTTATAGGCGACGCGGAAGCGCGTCTCCTCCAGCCCGCCCAGGGCCAGATAGGTCTCCCGCCGGATCGCGAGGCAGGCCGCCGTCACGGCCGAGACGCTGCGCAGCAGCCGCAGATCGTCCTGCGGTCCGTCCTCCTCGCCGCCCGAGAGCAACATGTCGTGCCCGGCGACGCCGCCCAGGCCCAGCACCACGCCGGCATGCTGCACCCGCCCATCCGGGAACAGCAGCCGCGCGCCGACCGCGCCGACCCCCGGACGCAGCGCTAGGCTGACCATCTCGGTCAGCCAGTCCGGGTGCAGCACCTCGGTATCATTGTTCAGCAATACCACCACCGCGCCGCGTGCCGCCGCCACCGCCCGGTTGTTGATGGCGGAGTAGTTGAACGGCCCCGGCGCCGGCAGCACCCGCACGCGCCCCTCCTCGCCCCAGGCGGCGAAGGCGGACAGCGTCGCCGGATCGGTGCTGTCATTATCGGCGATCAGCACTTCGATCGCGGGATACTCGGTCCGCCGCAGCAGCCCCTCCACACAGGGCCGCAACAGGTCGATCCGGTCGCGCGTCGGGATGATCAGGCTGACCAGCGGGGCCGGCTCGGGCAGCGGCCAGTGCAGCCGGAGCGGCCGCTGCGCCAGATCGGCATCGAGCCGCGCGCCCTCGGCACCACTGGCGAGATGCCGGGCGACCGCCGCCGCGTCGGTCCGCTGCCGCCAAGGCGCCGGCGTCCCGGGCGGCCGATGCACCAGCACCGCCGGCAGATGGCGGATGGCGGCCGGCCCCGCCTCGGCCAGCGCCGCCTGGCTGGCGGCCAGCGCCAGCGCATGGCCGCGCAAGGTGCCGAGCTGGTGGCGCAGCAAAAAGGCGGCCTCGTAGGCGACCGCCGCCCCGAAACTATCCTGCTGCAAAAGCCGGTCGGGATCGAAGGCCGGCGTCTTGAACCAGGGATCGCTGTGCTGGCCGTTGGCCTGCACCACATCCTCGTCGGCCAGCAGGATCAGCGGGCGCGGCGTGCCGAGGCTGGCGGTGGCGAAGCCGGCCAGGGCATGCGGTGCCAGCGTCTCTCCCGCATCGAGCCGCAGCAGGTAGCCCCCCGCCCCGGCGCAGGCGGCGATCGCGGCCGCGAGGTCCGGCGCGTCCGCGCTCAGCACCTGTGGGGCTGGCCCCGATTGGGCGGCAAGCGCAGCGCGGGTCGGCTCGCCGGGGGCGCCGCCCGCGATGACCGCCAGGAAGGGCAGGGGGGGCGCGCCGGCCAGCAGATCCGGTCGCGGCGCCTGCCATTGTGCGAACCATTCGGCATAGGGGCGGGCACTGGCCTTATCGATCTGCCGGCCGAGCAGGGGCATGACCGGCGCCAGCCACCGCAACAGGTGGCGGCGCAGCCAGGGCAGCCGCCGCACACCCGCGCGCAATGCAGCGATCGCCCTACGCCGCATCGCCGGCCCCCGTCATCGTTGCGTGCCCGCCCTTGGGCGCGCCGCTGCCGGGCGCGGCCGGGCGCCGCTTCGGTCCGGGGATCGGTGACATCAAGGCGCGGCGCCCGGCCCGAGCATCGCCAGGTGGTCGCGCAGCATCGGCAGCAGCTCGGCCGGCACGAAGCGCGGCCAGTCCTCCACCCCGGCCAGCCCGCCCGGGTTGTGGCGCACCAATTCGGTCTTCAGATAGGGAAAGCCCTGCATCAGCAACTCTCGCCACAGATGGTGGCAGGGGTTCAGGGGGAAGCGGTCGAAGGCCGTGGGGTCGGCGAAGCGTGGCCCCAGCATGGCGCGGGTTTCGGGCAGCGGCGCGGCGATCAGCCCGGCATAGGGAAAGAGGCTGGCCCGGCGCACCCCCCGCGCCTGCATCCGTTGGCTGAGCCCAATCTCCCCCTGCCGCACCACCAGCCATTTGCTGCGGGTGTCGCGGAAGGCCAGCAGATGGGCCAGCACGCCATCGACCGCCGCCCCGCCCCGGGCGAGCAGCGCGTAGGATTGCAGATGCGGCCCGCCGCCCCAGCTCTCAGTCAGGCCGAACAGCCCCTCGCCGCCCGCCCGCAGCGCGGCTGCCAGGGGTGGGAACGGCAGGACGGGGCCAAGCACGCTGTCATTGGCCAGCAGCAGCTCGCCCGGCAGGCCGAAGCGGGGGATCGCCGCCGCCGCGCCATCCCGCCAGGCGCCGAAGTCCCGCCCGATATTGGCCCGCCGCACCCGCAGCGCCGCGTGTTCGGCGATCGCCTCCCAGTCCCCGGCGGGCGGGGAGGCATTGGTGATGAACACCATGGTGAAGCCGGCGTCCTGCCACAGCGCCACCTGCCGGCGCACCATGGCCGAGATGCGCCCATCCGGAGACCAGTGCAGATACAGGCCGAGTGCCCCGCTGGCGCCTGGCGCGCAGCCTTCCGCCACCTCATGCACCCGGCCGCGCAGCGGTGCCACGCGGTCCAGCACGGCGGCGCGGGAGACTTCCCACCCCACCTGCGCCACGCGCTGGACGAAGCGGCGCGGCGCGCGGGCGGCCAGGCCATGCAGCACCCGCGGCGTGCCGCCGAGGCCGGGCGCGAGGTCGGTGAGCCGGTAGGCGGGAGGCATGGGCGAGGTGTATCGCAGCCGCGCCCGCGGTCCAAGGCAAGCTCCCCTTAACCCTGTTGCGGCATAGCCGGGGGCGGGAGGCCCCCGTGTCGAAGCTGGTCCTGAGTCTGCTGTTCATCCTGGCCGCCTGCGCCCCGCGCCCCGGCCTGCCGCCGCCGCCCGACCCGGCCTTCCAATCGCCCGGCGCCGGCTGGCTGCCGGGGGCGGAGACGCGGGAGAGCGTCTTCTTCCTCGGCACTGAGGGGGCGCTGCGCTACGGCGGCATCGTCCGGGTGTGGATGATGCAGAACCGCACCTATGCCGGCGGCCGCGGCCTGCGCGGGGAAAAAAGCCTGCGCTACCGCGCGGAGTTCGACTGCCGCGCCCGGCTGACCCGGACCATGCAGACCAGCGCCTTCGCCGAGGCGAACGCGACCGGGCGGGCGCTGCTGCTGGATGCCCCCGCGGTCAGCGCCTGGCAGCCCTTGCCGCCTGACAGCATTGGGGTGCGGAACGCGGTGGTGGCCTGTGGGTGGATTGGCGGGTCGGGGCTGCGTGAATAGGGGTTGACCGAAGATTGACGATTTGCGAAAAACGCATCCGTGACCAGCTGGCGGCTAAAAAACCGGTCCGCGTTTACCGAAGGTAGAATTTACTAAAAATAAACTATTTTGTGTTTTTTTAAGACGGTCAACCCTGTGAGGCTTCCCATGTTGCGTCCCTCCGTCGCCGCCCCCTTGCTCCTCGGTGCCCTGCTGGGGCTTGCCGCCACGCCGGCCGGGGCCACGAGCTACAGCCTGACGAGGTTCGCGCCGCCGCCGGGTACGACGAATTTTATTGGCGGTGGCGGTGGGGCGGGCGGCAATCAGTTCAACAATGCCGGTCAGATCATCGGTGAGGCCACCGGCGGTGTGGCGACGTTCCCCACGGGGTTCCTGCGGAATGCCAATGGCGTCTACGAGCAGATCGGCGGCACCACCTACGGAGCAACCGTAACCCCCTACGCCCTGAACGCGAGCGGGCAGGTGGTGGGGACGTCAGCACTCGGCGGCAGCTATTCCCATGCGGTGCGCTGGGGCAGCGGCGGAACGGTGCAGGATCTCGGTACCGGTGGTGGCAGCAACCTCTACAGTCGCGCGTATGCCATCAACGCCGCCGGGACGGTGGTGGGCTATAGCTCCGGCGTCAGTGACGCCAATTCTCAG
>CAITYE010000403.1 GCA_903896535.1 uncultured Paracraurococcus sp. | reverse complement strand
TTACGAGACTGCTTCAGTCTATACCAATGTCCATAAGCAAATTTTCCATCAGCCCACTTCATCATAATTGCCGGCTTTATTGGCTCTCCTCTTTTTCGGTTTAAAGCGCGAGATTGTAAATTTCCCGCTCGATGAAATACAAAAGCGTGTTTATGATAGGGGTTATCATTTAGCCACTTCATTCTCGCATCATATACATACTTAGCTTGTTTATTTCCTCGATACGATTTCCTTATGTAAGACCCTCCAAAAAGAAGTCCATTATTATGTTTTCTTATAAGAGAAATTCCTATTATTTTAATGCCATCAAATAAACCGAACATACATTGATTGTTACTTTTATTGCATAAAGCCTTCCATTGATGATTATTTATTTTTCGGTCTGTCCTTGCTTTATAAAAAAAATATTTCCTATCGACTCTAATAGCCTCAAGCCGGATATCACGTAAATCTTTCCAGTCCCTTGCGACAAGAATGCGAGCAGTAAGGTTTTGGTTGGATGACATATAAATCATTGGAGGATTCTCCTTTTAATATTCACAATTATTTTCCATATATTTAGTATTGCGTTGTCTTTTTAGATAATTTTACCCCGCATGCCCGAGATGAGTACATATTTCAGACTCCCGTTATGAAATGAACCAGATTGCAGCGTATCGAAGTCACGTGGGAAATCCGGGTCCAGGTAGCGCCCGGCCGCTGCCTAGCGCGCCAGCAAAAGACCGCGACGTGGTGCCGCGATTTGCGCAAGCGAAGCGAAGCCCTCGGCCCGCCGGGTGCCGACCGGCCGCAGCCGGACCCGGACAGCGAACTCGCTGATCCGGATCACGACCTCGACCGGGCCGGACTGATCCGCACGCGCCGCATGGTCGGCGAGCAGCACGGCGACGGCGGCCCGGGTCGCCTCGGGCAGGTCGGGATCGGCCCGCCAGGCCGCAGCGAAGGCATCGGCACGGCCAGGCTCGGCGACGGTCAGGCGCAGCGTGCGGCCACTGCCGATCCGCAGTACAAGATTCGCCAGCAGGGCGACCGTGCTGCCCAAATTCAAGGGCGAGGCCACCACTGGCACGAGCGAGGCAGGGACGGTGCGCGCCAAGTCAGGCATGGTGAGGGCCGCGATGGCGGCGAAAACACCCAGCCCAACCACCAGCCCGCGGCGCTGATCGAGTTTCACTTCGGCAAGCATTTGTAGCCCGTTCGCCAGCACCAGGCATCCACCGAACAGCAACACGCCGCTGATCACTGGCTTGGGCAGAAACACGATGGACAGGGCCAGCTTCGGCACCAGCGCGATGCCGATGCAGATTGCAAACATCGCCCAGGCGATACGGCGGCTGGCAAGCCCCGTGCTTGCTGTAAGCACGACCCCCGACGGCGAGGGGCTCATGCCAATGGTCCCAAGCAACCCGGCAAGTACGGTGCCGATGCCGTCGGCCCGCACCCCTGCCGCTATCTGCGCCGCCGGATCGCCCTGCCCCGCGGCGCCGGCGGGCTTGCGGGCCAGCGCGGTCAGCGCGGCCGCCTTGGTGGTTGCGGCGAAGGCGCCGATGACGAAGGGCAGGATCAAGCTGGGGTCGAAGGCGAGACCGAGATGGTCGACCTGGGGCAGCGCCAACCAGGGCGCCGCCGCGATCGCAGCCTGATCGGCCGGTGCCAGCAAGCCCAGCAGCATGGCGGCCGCAGCGCCGAGCACGATGCCGGAGAGAAGCGCAAAGCTCGAAGCCCGGCCGCGCCCCCAGACGGTCAGTCCCGCCGCGATACCGAAGGTCAGCAGCAACACTGTGCCACCCACACCCGCCTCCGCTCCGACGGCCAGCGCGGCCAGATTCCGGATCGCTATTTCGCCGATAGTCAGACCGACGAGCAACACGACCAAGCCGGAAACCTCGGGCGGAAACAATGCCCGCAGCCGCCGGAAGCCGATCGAGAGCAGGATCTCGACGACGCCCGCGAAGACCATCATGCCAAACGCCAACGGCAGCCCCCCCAGCTTCACCGCGGCGATTGCCGGCAGCAGATAGGCTGAGCCGAAGGTGACCGGGATCAGAAAGCCCGGTCCGAACGGCCTGGCCGCCTGGACCGCGGTCGCGATGCCAAGCATAAGGAAGGACAGTGCGATAATCGCCGCGCCAGTCGACGGTGGCACACCGGTCTCGCGCAGCAGCACGATCTGATAAATGATATAGACGGAGGTTATGCTGCAGAGCTGCAGCGCCATCAGCCACATAGTTGCGACCGGCGGTCGGTCGTCAGAGCCATACCGCATCGATTTCATCTCCTGACTGGGGGTCGCAGGCTGGCTCGGTCCTTGGCTGCAGGCAGAAGCGCACGGTTGGGGCGCAGATCCGGATCTGCTCGGCGAAGGTCGTGACCGCGGCGGTCTTCTCGAAATGGAACAGCAGCGGTTCCGGGTCGTCCGGGGTGAGCCAGCAGGCGAGCTCGACGTCGCGCGGCATCAGTGAATCCCTTCCGTCGGTTGCAGCCGCGGCAGCAGGAAGCTCAGCACCCAGTCGAGCGCGATCTGCGCCAGCATCGGCTCGCTGCGCGCGGTAACGCGGCGCAAGGGATCGCGCGGATCGGGCATCATGGTGAGGCGCGTGCTGCGAAAGGCGGTGACGTCCCAGCCATAGCTGGCGCCGGGCAGCACGGCGCGATCCATGCCGCCCGCGGCGGCGAGCGCGGCGCAGGCTTCCATCGCATTGGTGGGATCGTCGTCGCCGTGCAGC
>CAITYE010000402.1 GCA_903896535.1 uncultured Paracraurococcus sp. | reverse complement strand
GGCTTTCGCAGCGAACCATTGCGCCATGGCCGGCGACGCGCCGGCGGCGGAGAGCGGCGTGGCAGAGGCCTGATCGTCCATCACCTCCCTGTTAGCGCAGCGCGACCCGCTTCGCATCCGCGAACCGCCATGCTTCACGCCAGCGTCCGGGGCTGCAACACTGCAAGCCACTCTGGGGAAACGGAACCAGCGACCATGGACGAAGCCAGCAAGCGCGGCCCGACGGTGGCGGCAGCGCCAGATACGCGCACCGCGCGGGTAACGCCCGAGGAGGCGCTGGCGCTGCATGCCGAGGGGCGGCCGGGAAAGCTGGAGATCCGGCTGATCAAGCCGCTGGTCACGGCGCGCGATCTCAGCCTTGCGTATAGCCCAGGTGTCGCGGAGCCCTGTCTGCACATTCATCGCGATCCTGCCCTGGCCTATGACTACACATCGAAAGGCAATTTCGTTGCTGTGGTCTCCAACGGCACGGCGGTGCTTGGCCTCGGCAATCTTGGCGCTCTGGCCTCCAAGCCGGTGATGGAAGGCAAGGTGGCCCTATTCAAGCGCTTCGCCGATGTCGATGGCATGGACCTTTGCATCGACACCGAGGATGTCGATGCCATTGTCAATGCGGTGCGATATCTTGGACCCTCATTCGGCGGGATCAACCTCGAGGACATCAAGGCGCCCGAGTGCTTCGTCATCGAGCAGCGGCTGCGCGAGTTGATGGATATTCCGGTTTTCCATGACGATCAGCATGGCACGGCGATTGTCGCCGCCGCTGGGCTTATCAACGCAGCGCATCTGACGGGCCGTGACCTGGCCAAGACCCGGCTCGTCATCAACGGCGCAGGCGCCGCTTCGATCGCCTGCGCCGAGCTGCTGCGGGCGATGGGCATGCGGCCCGAGAACATCACCATGTGCGATACCAAGGGTGTGCTCTGGCGCGGCCGCACCGAGGGCATGAACCAGTGGAAATCGGCGCATGCCGTCGAGACCTCCGCGCGCACCTTGTCGCAGGCGCTCGAAGGTGCCGATGTTTTCTTTGGCCTGTCCGTTAAGGGCGCCGTCACCCAGGACATGGTACGCGCCATGGCCGACCGGCCGATCATCTTTGCCATGGCCAACCCTGATCCAGAAATCACGCCGGAGGAGGCGAAGGCAGCTCGACCCGACTGTATCGTCGCGACCGGCCGGAGCGACTATCCGAACCAAGTCAACAATGTCCTAGGCTTCCCTTTCATCTTCCGTGGGGCATTGGATGTCCGTGCCAGTACGATCAACGACACGATGAAGATCGCTGCCGCCGAGGCGCTGGCGATGCTGGCCCGTGAGGACGTGCCGGAGGAGGTGAACAGCGCCGGCGCCGGCAAGGCCTTGCGCTTCGGCCCTGAGTACATCATCCCCAACGCCTTCGATCCGCGCCTGATCAGCCGGGTTCCGCTAGCGGTCGCGGAGGCTGCGATGAGAAGCGGCGTTGCCCGAAAGCCTATCACTGATCTCCCGCGCTATGCCCGTTCGCTCGCTGGCCGGCTCGACGCCACGGCCAATGCGTTGGAGTTGATCACTGAGCGGGTCCGGAGCAATCCGCGCACCGTGGTCTTCGCCGAAGGCGAGGAGGAAAGCGTTATTCGGGCCGCCATCGCCTTCCGCAACGCCGGCTACGGCACCCCCGTGCTGGTCGGGCGCGAAGAGCGGATCGGCGCCACCGTTGCCGCCGCTGGCCTGCCGATGCCGGCCGGGATCGAAATCCGCAACGCCCGCAATAGCGACAATAACCGCCGCCTCGCGGAGTATCTCTATGCCCGCAAGCAGCGCGAAGGTTTCCTGTTCCGTGACTGCCAGCGGCTGGTCAACCAGGATCGCAACGTCTTTGCCGCGTGCATGGTGGCGCTTGGCGAGGCGGATGCGATGGTGACCGGAATGACCCGCAGCTATGCCGTCGCACTTGAAGGCGTGCGCATGGCCATCGACCCGGCGCCCGGCAGTGCGATATTCGGCCTGACGCTGATGCTCGCCCGTGTCTCCGGCACCGTCTTCATCGCCGATACCGCGATCCATGAACGGCCCGACGCCCAAACCCTGGCCGAGATCGCCGTGCAATCCGCCGCTGCCGCCCGCCGCCTAGGCGCGGAGCCGCGTGTCGCCTTCCTTTCCTTCTCGACCTTCGGTGATCCCAAGGGCTCGATCCCAGGTAGTATCCGCGATGCGGTGAAGCTCCTCGATGAACGTCGGGTGGATTTCGAATATGACGGCGAGATGGCGGCCGATGTCGCGCTCGACCCCTCGCTGCGGGCGCGGCTCTATCCCTTCTGCCGGCTGACCGGGCCGGCCAATGTACTGGTCATGCCGGGGCTGCATGCGGCGCATATCCTCACCAAGGCGACGCCGCGGCTGACCAGCGCCACCACCATCGGGCCCCTGCTGATGGGGATGTCGAAGCCGGTGCAGATCGTCCCGGTGGACAGTTCGGTGAATCAG
>CAITYE010000401.1 GCA_903896535.1 uncultured Paracraurococcus sp. | reverse complement strand
TCGCCGCCTGGCCAAGGATTGGGAATGCTTGAACCAGAACGGCCTCGCCTTCCTGCGCTGGGCTTCAATCCGGATGATGATCAGAAAGCTCTGTCAAAACACCAAATCATCCCGGATCGACTCTAAGCCGCGCGCAGATGTTCCTGCAGGCGCGGCATCAGCTCGACCAGGTTGCAGGGGCGGTGCCGGGCATCCAGCTGCCACTTCAGAATATCGTCCCAGGCATCCTTGCAGGCGCCGGTCGAGCCGGGCAGGGCAAACAGATAAGTGCCCCCGGCGACACCGCCGAGTGCGCGGGACTGCATCGTGGAGGTGCCGATCTTCTGATAGCTCAGCATGCGGAACAGCTCGCCGAAGCCTTCGATCTCCTTCTCCAGCACCCGCTTGAAAGCCTCCGGCGTCACGTCGCGGCCGGTGATGCCAGTGCCGCCCGTCGTGATGCCGCAATCGATCGCGGGATCGGCGATCCAGCCGCGCAAGATGGCCTCGATCTCCGCGGCCTCGTCCTTGACGACCGTGCGGGTGGCGCAGCGATGCCCGGCGGCCTCGATCCTCTCCTGCAGCAGCGCGCCGGATTTGTCGGAAGCGAGATCGCGGGTGTCGGAGACGGTGAGGACGGCGATATTGACGGGGAGGAAGGCGCGGCTTTCATCGATCGGCATGGGCGGGCTCCTGAGCCTTCAAGGTCGTGGCTGCCCTTATTGTAGCGCGCGCGGCCGTTCCTTCAGTAGGGCGAGAAGCTCCGGACCCTGGGTGAACTTCGGGAAACTGCCGGCGGCCAGTTGATCCAGGCTTGGTGTCGGCAAGCCGAGGCGCGATGCGTAGATCCAGCTATTGGCCAGCACCTTCTGGACATAAAGTCGGGTCTCATCGATCGGGATTGCTTCGGTGAAAAGGAACGGATCGTCCCGGTGGCCATGGGCCGGCAGCCATTTGGCAAGGTTGCCCGGCCCGGCATTATAGGCAGCGAGCAGGCGGATCAGGTTGCCCTCCACCACCTCCAGCCGCGCGAGGTGGTGGACGTAGCGCTGCGCCAACTCCAACGACATGGCCGGATCGTTCAGCTTGGCCCCCGCGGCTTCCCCACCGATGAAGCGGGCGGTCGCAGGCATGATCTGCATCAGTCCGCGCGCCCCGGCCGGAGAGACGGCGTTGCCGTTGAAGCGGCTTTCCTGCAGCGCGATGCCGTAGAGCAGGGCGGGATCGACCCGGAAGCCGCCTTGCGGCTCCAGCCGCGGCAGCGGGAAGCGGGCGTAATCGCGTGGCCGGCCATCGGCCGATTGCGAGGCCGCGGCAAGTTGCGCCGCGAGGCCCTGCATGCCGGCGGCACTGGCGACCGCGAGCATGGAACGGGTCAGCGCGGGGTTGCTGCGCGCCTTGTCCCAGAGCAGGCGAAACTCTGCCTCGGCGCGGCCAGGCTGGCCGATCTGCAACAGGGCGAGGGCTCGCCATCCACCGGCGACCTCGGCGACCGCGGCCACTTCCTGCTCGCCGCTCAGTTCGGCGGCCCAGGCGAAGCCGGGTGAGAGGCCCAGGGCGCGGCGTGCGACCAGCCCGTAGAATGTCCGTGGCTCCTGCGCCGCCTGGAGCATCCAGGTGACATAAAGCTGCGGCCGCTGTGCCCGAACCGCCGCGCGGGCTGTCCAGAAGGCGGCGGCCGAACGGAGTGCCGGGGCGGCCGATTCATTGCGCGCGGCCCGTTCGAAATACGGCAGCGCCACATCGTAGCGGCCGAGTTGCCAGGCGGCGAGGCCGGCGGCGAAGGCCCCACTGCCCCGATCGTAAGGCCCGCGCGCCACCTCCGCGCCGAGGCGCATGGCGTCCTCGTCGCGGCCAAGGCGGAAGGCCTGTAACGCCGCTTCCCCCTTCAGCAGTCCGGCATAGTCGCCCCGCATGCCCGGGGTGCGCCCGATCAACCCAAGCGCCGCGCCAAGGTTGCCCTCCCTGACCCGGTCGCGCAGCGTGCGTTCCAGGGCTGGGTTACGGGCGATTGGGCGGGGATCATTATCCTCTGGGGCCAGCGAGGCCTCCGGCGGCAGAGGGTCGGCCTGATGCGGTGGCGCGGGCAAGGCGGCGCCGCGCGGCAGCAGCGCGCCGAGCAGTTGATAGACCCGCCGCGCATCCGGGTGGTCGGCGTATTGCCCGAGCCAGGCTTGGACCTCGCCTGTGGGCGGGGCGGCAGCCGGGCGCAGCCAGCGATCGGCCAGCACATGGCCATGCAGGCGGCGATCCTCGACCTGCGCGGCCTCACGGCCAGCGGCCTCGGCATCGCCGCGGGCCTGGAGGTCGAAGACCCGGCGCAGCCGGGCGGCATCGGCCGGGCCGAGCACTGGGGGCAAGCCCGCCAGGCCGGCTGGTGCCGGTCGGGGCATGCTCAGGGCAATCTGGTCAGTGACCCTTTGCGCGCTGGCCTGGAGGGGGATCCAGCCAAACAGCGCCACACCCCACAGGACCCCGCGGTGCAGGGGGCGAGGGGTGTCGCGGGCCATGGGGGAATCGACGCACATGGCCCTGAGACATTAATAGCGCGCCGGCTTTTAAGCAAGAGATAATCGGACGGCGCTGTCATAAACGCCCGTTATCAACGAAATATCAATGGGTTAGAGGACAAAGATAGTTTAAGAGAAGGTAAATGCAGCTTGCTATCCGTCGGCAATCTTGCGTTGCAACGTGAGAAGGTCCTGCCAAGCTTCGCGCTTGGCCGCCGGATTCCGTAAGAGGTAGGCAGGATGCAGCGTCGCTAGGGTAGCTATCGATGAGATATTCTCTATTGTTACTTGGTGATAACGACCTCGTAGCCGTGTGATGCCCTCCCGCGCGCTGAGTAGCGCCTTGGCCGAGGTCCCGCCTAACAGCACCAGCAGCCGTGGCCGAACCAGTGCGATGTGCCGGCGGATGAAGGGCAGGAACAGCGCGATCTCGGCATCGGTCGGCGTCCGGTTCCCGGGCGGGCGAAAGGGCAAGATGTTGGTTATGTAAAAATTTTCCCCACGATTGAGGCCGATCGTCGCCAGCATGCGGTCAAGCAATTGACCGGAAGCGCCGACGAAGGGCTTGCCCTGCCGGTCCTCATCCGCGCCCGGTGCCTCGCCAATGAACATCAGGCCGCTCGCCGCCACGCCATCGGCAAAGACAAGCTGCGTCGCCGTCTCCCGCAGCAGGCTGCCATCGAACCCGGCCATGGCCGCGCGCAGTGAATCGAGGCTCGTCGCAGCGGCGGCCAGTGCTTCGGCGCGGGCTTGGGCGGGCGGCACTGGGCGGATAAGCGGTACCGGCGCGGTAGCGACTGGCGGCGCGGCGACCGCCGCGCCCATGTTCGAGGCAGGTGCGGTGCGGGCGGCGGATACCGCCGGGATGGCGGCCGGTCGGGCGGCTGCCGAGACCCGCCGGTCCAGCGGTGCTTCGATCAGTGCCTCGTCCACACCCCAGTCGAGTTGCAGGCGGAGCGCGGCGAGCAGCACCGCCGGCCCGACCTTCTCTTCCACCTCGTCGACCATATCCCCCCCCGGCGCCGGGTTCCGTGCCTGCCGTGCGTAGGCTAGACCCAAGTGGCAAGTCGAGCCTCGGCCAGCGCCGGGGGAAGAGCAAGGAGCCGGGCATGGCCGAGGACGTGGCGCGCGAGGCGATGGAGTTCGACGTGCTGATCGTCGGGGGTGGCCCGGCCGGGCTCGCTGCCGCGATCCGCCTCAAGCAATGTGCGCCGGATGCGAGCGTCTGCCTGGTCGAGAAGGGCAGCGAGATCGGCGCCCATATCCTCTCAGGCGCGGTGCTGGAGCCCCGCGCGCTGGATGAGCTGATCCCAGATTGGCGCGACGACCCGCCGGCCCTGGCGACGCCGGCGGCCGAGGACGCCTTCATGTTCCTGACGGCGACCAAGGCCTACAAGCTGCCGACCCCGCCACAGATGCACAATCACGGCAATTACATCGTCTCCCTCGGCAATGTCTGCCGCTGGCTCGGCGCCAAGGCCGAGGCGCTGGGCGTCGAGATCTATCCGGGCTTCGCCGCCTCCGAGACCTTGATCGAGGACGGCCAGGTGAAGGGCGTCGTCGCCGGCGTGATGGGGATCGAGAAGGGCGGCGAAAAGGGCCCGAACTACCAGCCGGGCATGGAGCTGCGCGCGACCTACACGGTCTTCGCGGAAGGCTGCCGCGGCTCGCTCACCAAGCAGCTGATGGCCCGCTACAACCTGCGCGACGGCGTGGCCCCGCAGACCTACGCCATCGGCATGAAGGAGCTGTGGGAGATCCCGAAGGAAAACCACAAGCCCGGGCTGATCTGGCACAGCACGGGCTGGCCGATGCAGAGCGACACCTATGGCGGGTCCTGGCTGTACATGCTCGGCGAGAACATGGTCTCCATCGGCTTCGTCATCGGCCTCGACTACCCCAACCCCTGGCTGGCGCCCTTCGAGGAGTTCCAGCGCTTCAAGACCCACCCGGCCGTGCGCAAGATGCTGGAAGGCGGCAAGCGCATCGCCTATGGGGCGCGGGCGCTGAACGAGGGCGGCTTCCAGGCCATCCCCAAGCTGGTCGTCCCCGGCGGCATGCTGGTGGGCGATACCGCCGGCTTCCTCAACGTGCCGAAGATCAAGGGCACGCATACCTCGATGAAGTCCGGCATGGTCGCCGCCGAGGCGATCGCCACGGCCCTGGCCGGCGAGGCGCGCCCGCCAGTGCTGGAGAGCTACCCGGCGGCACTGCGGGAAAGCTGGGTCTGGAGCGAGTTGCAATCGGTCCGCAATATCCGTCCGGCCTTCGCCAAATTCGGCCTTTGGGGCGGCCTGGTGAACGCCGCGCTGGATACCTACGTATTCCGCGGCAAGGCGCCCTGGACCATGACGCATCACGAGGATCACGCGAGCCTCCGCAAGGCCGCCGATGCGCCCCGCATCGAGTATCCGAAGCCCGATGGCGTCGTCAGCTTCGACAAGCTCTCCTCCGTCTTCCTGGCGAATACCAACCATGAGGAAGACCAGCCCGCGCACCTCAAGCTGCGCGATCCCAAGGAATGGGGGCCGGTGAACTGGGAGACCTATCGCAGCCCGGAAAGCCGCTACTGCCCCGCCGGGGTCTATGAGGCCGTGGGCGCCGAGGCCGGCAATGGCGAGGGGCCGATGCGCCTCGTGATCAACGCGCAGAACTGCGTCCACTGCAAGACCTGCGACATCAAGGACCCCGGGCAGAACATCGACTGGTGCACCCCGGAGGGCGGCGGCGGGCCGAACTACATCGGCGGGATGTAGCGCCCGGGCGCTATTCCATCCGCAGCCGGGCGTCGCGGATCACCTGGCCCCAGGTGGCGAGTTCCGCCGCGATCAGCGCGGCGAAGGGCGTGGGGCCCAGCAGATAGGGCGCAGCACCGCCGCGGCGGATCCGCTCGGCGGTATCCGGTGCGCCGGCGATGCGCAGGATGGCATCGCTGAGGCGCTGGCGCGTGGCCGGCGTCAGCCCAGCCGGGCCGACGAAGCCGAACCAGACATAGACGACCGTATCGGCGATGCCCGCCTCGGCGAAGGTCGGCACCTCCGGCAGCGCCGGATCACGCTCGCTGCCGGTCACGGCCAGCGGGCGCAGCCGGCCATCCTGGATATGCGGTAGCGCGTTCGGCAAGTTGTCGATGGAAAAGCTCAGGCGCCCTGCCAACAGATCGGCGACCGCGGGCGCGCTGCCCTTGTAGGGCACATGGGTGATGTCGGTGCCGCTGCGCGCCTTGAACAATTCGGCTGCCAGATGCGGGGAGGAGCCGGCGCCAGAGGAGGCGAAGGTGAGTTGCCCCGGTGCGGCCTTGGCCGCCGCCACCACATCGGCCGGGCTGCGGAAGGGGCTGGCGGCGGGCACCACCATCACGTTCATCACCCGCGCCACGGTCGCCAGCGGGGCCAGATCCTTCTGCGGGTCGTAGCCGGTATTGGCGAAAAGAAAGGGGTTCATAGCGAGGTTGGCGGTATTGGCGATGACGATGGTGCCGCCATCGGGCGCCGCCTGCGCGGTGGCGCCCAGCGCGAGCGAGCCGGAGGCGCCAGGCCGGTTCTCCACCACACCAAGCTGGCCCAGCACCTCCTGGAAGCGTTCGGCGATCAGCCGGGCGAGGATGTCGTTGATGGCCCCGGGGGTATAGGGCACCAAGACGCGGATCGGCCGTTCCGTTGCCGCCGTCAGCGCCTCGGCGCGGGTTGAGGCGGCGGCCCATGGCAGGCTGGCGGCCAGCAGTGCGCGGCGTCTCGGCATGTTTGTGCCCTCCCGGTGTCAGGCCAAAGTTAGCTCTGCCGGAGCCGCGCGCGCAGTTCGAATTTCTGGATCTTGCCGGTGCTGGTCTTGGGCAGCGGCCCGAAGGTGACGCGCTTGGGCAGCTTGAAGCGGGCGAGGCGCGTGCGGCACCACTCCAGCACCTCCGCCTCGGTCACCGGCGCGCCGCCCGGCACTGGCGTGACGAAGGCGTGCGGCACTTCGCCCCATTTCTCATCCGGCGCCGCCACCACCGCAGCTTCCATGATGGCGGGATGGGCGTAGAGCACCTCCTCCACCTCGAGGGTCGAAATATTCTCCCCGCCGCTGATGACGATGTCCTTGGCCCGGTCCTTGACCTCGATATAGCCATCGGGGTGCAGCACGCCGAGATCACCGGTGTGGAACCAGCCGCCGGCGAAGGCCGCGGCATTGGCGGTGGCGTTGTGCAGATAGCCCTTCATTACGGTATTGCCCCGCAGCATCACCTCGCCCAGCGTTGTGCCATCGGCCGGCACCGGGGTGAGGCTGGCCGGATCGAGGACTGTCGCCTCCTCCAGCATCGGGTGGTTCACGCCCTGGCGGGCCATGAAAGCGGCTTTTTCCGGCAGCGCCATTGCCGCAAGCTCCGGCTGCCAGAGGCAGATGGTGGCGGGGCCGTAGCATTCGGTCAGGCCGTACAGATGCGTGACGGCGAAGCCCATCTCCTCCATCGCCGCGATCACCGGCGAAGGCGGCGCGGCGCCGCCGGTAGCGATCGCGACCTGCCGCACGGGGCGGCGCTTCACCGCCTCCGGCGCGTGGATCAGCATGGTCAGCACGACCGGCGCGGCGCACATATGGGTGACGCCGTGTTCGGCGATGGCGGGGAAGATCAGCGCGGGATCGACGCGGCGCAGGCAGACATGCGTGCCGCCCTGCAGCGTCACCGCCCAGGTATAGGTCCAGCCATTGCAGTGAAACATCGGCAGCGTCCAGAGATAGACGCTCTGCGGCGTGAGGTTGAAGGCCAGCGCATTGCCGCAGGCGTTCAGATAGGCGCCGCGATGATGGGTGACGACGCCCTTGGGATCGCCGGTGGTGCCGGAGGTATAAGAGAGCGCAATCGCCTCCCACTCATCCTCCGGAGTGCGGATCGGCTGGGCGGGATCGCCACTGGCGAGGAACGCCTCATAGTCCCGCGCGCCGATCGGCGCGGCGGCGGGCCCTTCGGGATCGGCGATGTCGATCAC
>CAITYE010000400.1 GCA_903896535.1 uncultured Paracraurococcus sp. | reverse complement strand
GCGCCGCCAAGCGCACCCCGCGCGGCAGCCAGGGCGGGTTCGGCGGACAATTCCTCGAATGGCAGGTCGGCCGCCTCGGCCTCGGCCAGCCAGTCCGGCGCATCCGTGCGGGCGCCGAGGGCACGCAGCGCATCGCGGGCGGCGTGCAGCTGCGCGGCGCGCAAGGTACCGGGTGGCGCGACGAGGGTCAGAACATGCGGCATGGCGCGCCCGCTATGGCCCGGCCGCCGGCATGACGCAATCGCCACCCCCCGCCCTGCTCATCGCCGGCCCGACCGCCAGCGGCAAATCCGCCCTGGCGCTGGAGATTGCGCGGCGCTGCGGCGGCATCGTGATCAATGCCGATGCCATGCAGCTTTATCGCGAGCTGCCGATCCTCACCGCCCAGCCCAGCGGCGCCGAGCAGGCGGCCGTCCCGCACCGGCTGTATGGCGTGCGGCCGGCCGTGCAGGCGGCCAGCGTCGCCTGGTGGCGGGAGACGGCACTTGCCGCCATGGCGGAGAGTTGGGCGGCGGGGCGGCTGCCGATTCTCTGTGGCGGCACCGGGCTTTACTTCCGCGCGCTGACCGACGGGCTGGCGGCGATTCCGCCCATCCCCCCGGCGGCCCGCGCCGAGGCCCGCGCGCGGCTTGCCGCCGAAGGGGCGCCCGCCCTGCATGCGCGCCTCGCCGCCCTCGACCCGACCACCGCCGCCGGACTGCAGCCGGGCGACAGCCAGCGGGTCGCCCGCGCCTATGAGGTGCTGCTGGGCACCGGCCAGGGGCTGCGTGCCTGGCAGGCGGCCGGCGCGGCGCTGCCACCGGCCGAGGCGCGCTTCGCCGCCATCCTGCTCGACCCGCCCAGAGAGGCGCTGCGCGCGGCGATCGCCACCCGCTTCGCCGCCATGCTGGCGGCCGGGGCCATGCAGGAGGTCCAGGCGCTGGCCGCGCAGGGGCTCGATCCCGCGTTGCCGGCAATGCGCGCGCATGGGGTGCCCGAGCTGCTCGCCCACCTCAACGGCGGCATGACGCTGGGCGCGGCCGAGCAGCGGGCGGTGCTGCATACCGGGCAGTACACAAAGCGGCAGGCCACCTGGTTCCGCCATCACCGGCTCGCACCCCCGGGTGCCGCGCATATCATCCATGCGCGAATCGGGGATCAGGCGCAATTTCAGGAAAGCAAAATCGCGGAAATCTTCGCATTTATTGAAAACTGGCGTTGACGTGCCCGGCCACACGGCCTAGGCAACGCTCTCCCGCCAGGCGCACTCCGACCTGGCGTGTTGTTTTCAGGAATCCCGCGATGTCTGCCAGCCCCGAAACCCTCGCCGCAACCCGCACCATGAACGGCGCGGAGATCGTCCTGCAAGCATTGAAGGACAATGGGGTCGAGGTGATTTTCGGCTATCCCGGCGGCGCCGTCCTGCCGCTCTATGACGCGATCTTCCACCAGAACGCCATTCGCCACATCCTGGTGCGCCACGAACAGGCGGCGGTGCATGCGGCGGAAGGCTATGCCCGCTCCACCGGCAAGGTCGGCGTGGTGCTGGTCACCTCCGGCCCGGGCGCGACGAATGCGGTGACCGGCCTGGTCGATGCGCTGATGGACAGCATCCCCGTGATCTGCCTGACCGGGCAGGTGCCGACCCACCTCATCGGCAATGACGCCTTCCAGGAGGCCGACACCACCGGCATCACCCGTCCCGCGACCAAGCACAACTATCTGGTCAAGGACATCAACAAGCTGGCCGGCGTGATGCACGAGGCCTTCTATGTGGCGAAGTCCGGCCGGCCCGGTCCGGTGGTGGTCGACCTGCCGAAGGACATCCTGATCGGCAAGGGCCCCTATACCGAAGCACCGACCACCCCGCATCGCAGCTATCGCCCAAAGACGCGGCCGGAGCCGCAGGCGATCCAGGCGGCGGTGCGGCTGCTGAAAGGCGCCAAGCGGCCGATCGTCTATGCCGGTGGCGGCGTGATCAATGCCGGTCCGGAGGCGTCGCGCCTGCTGACCGAGTTCGTCCGCCTGAGCGGTATGCCCTGCACGAATACCCTGATGGGCCTCGGCGCCTATCCGGCCGAGGACCGGCAATTCCTCGGCATGCTGGGGATGCACGGGACCTATGAGGCGAATCTCGCGATGCATGGCTGCGACGTCATGCTGAATATCGGCGCCCGGTTCGATGACCGGGTGACCGGGCGGCTCAACGCCTTCTCACCGGCCTCGAAGAAGATCCACGCCGATATCGACCCCTCCTCGATCAACAAGAGCGTCCCGGTCGATGTCGCGATCATCGGCGATGCGGCGGCGACGCTCGCCGCTTTGCTGGAATGCTGGCAGCAGGACCCGACGCCGCAAGACCGCCCCGCGCTGGCCGGCTGGTGGCGGCAGATCGAGGAATGGCGCAAGACCAACTGCCTGCAGTATCGGCAGGAAGGCGCGATCATCAAGCCGCAGCACGCGGTGAAGCGGCTGTACGAGATCACCCGCGAGCTGGGCCGGGAGACCTTCATCAGCACCGAGGTCGGCCAGCACCAAATGTGGGCGGCGCAGTATTTTGGGTTTCAGCAGCCGAACCATTGGCTGACCAGCGGTGGCTTGGGGACCATGGGCTATGGGCTGCCGGCCGCGATGGGCGTGCAGGTTGCCCATCCGGATGCGCTGGTGATCGACATTGCGGGCGAAGCCTCGATCCTGATGAACATCCAGGAAATGGCGACGCTGGCGCAGTACCGGCTGCCCGTCAAAGTCTTTATCCTGAACAACGAATACATGGGCATGGTGCGGCAATGGCAGGAGTTGCTGCACGGCTCCCGCTATTCGGAAAGCTATTCCGCCGCCCTGCCGGATTTCGTGAAACTGGCCGAGAGCTTCCACGCGCGGGGCATGCGGGTGAGCGATCCGAACCAGCTCGACGCCGCGATCCGCGAGATGATCGCCCATCCCGGCGCGGTCATCATGGATGTGCTGGTGGAGAAGGAGGAGAGCTGCTTCCCGATGATCCCCTCCGGCGCCGCGCATAACGAGATGATCCTGGGCCCGGGGCAGGCCGGCGGCGTGGCCGGGGTGACGGATGAGGGCAAGGTGCTCGTCTGAGCCCTCGACAGCCGCGCCCCATCGGATAGAAGACGCCCGGTATGCCAAACCCGTCCGAGACCGCCCTGCGCAATGCGACCATTGCCGTCCTCGTCGAAAACGAGGCGGGGATTCTGGCGCGCGTCGTCGGCCTGTTTTCCGGCCGCGGCTATAATATCGAAAGCCTGACAGTGGCGCCGGTGGATGATGCCCGGCGTCTCTCGCGCATCACCATCGTCACCTCCGGCACCGAGATGGTGATCGAGCAGATCAAGGCGCAGCTCGACCGGCTGGTGCCGGTGCATAAGGTGAGCGACCTGACGCTGGAGGGCCCGCATTTGGCGCGCGAGCTGGCGTTGATCAAGGTCGTCAGCCGCGGGGAGAACCGGGTGGAAGCGCTGCGGCTGGCGGAGGCCTTCCGCGCCCGCGTGGTGGATGCGACGACCGAGAGCTTTGTGTTCGAGCTGACCGGGGCCGGCGACAAGATCGACGCGTTTTGTGCCCTGATGCAGCCGATCGGGCTGGCCGAGGTGTCGCGGACCGGCGTCGTCGCCATCCTGCGCGGGCCGTCCGGCCTGAGTTGACCTGATCAGTCCCCTGCAAAGGCGGCAAGAGGCAAACCAATGACCGAGACCGAGGCGGTAGAGCTTCTCCAGCAGTTTCTTAGCGGAACGCTGACACGGACCCCGGGTTGGGATCAGCGTGTTGCTTCAGCAATGCTGACAGCCGCTGGAGGGATCAATCGAGGTGGAGGGATCAATCGAGGCGAAGGCCGTCGCCGCCTGGTGGAATTTGCTCTTGCAGAGCAAGAGGGCCGAGCGGCGAAAAAATCTTAGAGCAGAGCGAAGGAACAAAAAATGCGCGTTTACTACGACCGCGATGCGGACGTGAACCTGATCAAGGCCCGCAAGGTCGCGATCATCGGCTTCGGCAGCCAGGGCCATGCCCATGCCATGAACCTGCGCGATAGCGGTCTGAAGGAGATCGCCATCGGCCTGCGCCCGGGCGGGTCCTGGCAGAAGGCCGAGGCCGCCGGCTTCAAGGTGATGTCGCCGGCCGATGCCGCGAAGTGGGCAGACGTCACCATGATTCTCACGCCGGATGAGCTGCAGGGCGATCTCTACCGCGAGCAGCTTGGCCCGAACCTGAAGCAGGGCGCCGCCATTGCCTTCGCGCACGGGCTGAACGTGCACTTCAACCTGCTCGACCCGCGCCCCGATCTTGATGTCTTCATGATCGCGCCGAAGGGCCCCGGCCATACCGTGCGGTCGGAGTATCAGCGTGGCGGCGGCGTGCCCTGCCTGGTGGCCATCGCCCAGAACCCCTCGGGCAATGCGCTGGAGATCGCGCTCTCCTATGCCTCGGCGATTGGGGGTGGCCGCGCCGGCACCATCGAGACGACCTTCAAGGAGGAATGCGAGACCGACCTGTTCGGCGAGCAGACCGTGCTCTGCGGCGGGCTGGTCGAGCTGATCAAGGCGGGCTTCGAGACGCTGGTCGAGGCCGGCTACGCGCCGGAGATGGCGTATTTCGAGTGCCTGCACGAGGTGAAGCTGATCGTCGACCTGATCTATGAAGGCGGCATCGCCAACATGAACTACTCGATCAGCAATACCGCCGAATACGGCGAATACGTCACCGGCCCGCGCATCATCACCGCCGAGACCAAGGCCGAGATGAAGCGGGTGCTGGACGATATCCAGACCGGCAAGTTCGCCCGCGACTGGATGCTGGAAAACAAGGTCAATCAGGCGAGCTTCAAGGCCACCCGCCGCCGGCTGGCTGAGCATCCGATCGAGGAAGTGGGCGAGAAGCTTCGCGCCATGATGCCCTGGATCAAGCAGAACGCCCTGGTCGACAAGGCGAAGAACTAAGACCTGCGGCACGCGGCTTTGCCGCGTGCCGAGCGACGCAGCGCAGGGGCGCGATCCGGTCGGCCGGATCGCGCCCTTTTGCGATGTGGGCGCCGGCGCGATCGATAGCCTCGATCTCGAATTAGGAAAAATGTCTTGTGATTCTGGCCTCACCCTGGCAGATTGGGCTTGGCCGTCCGGGCGGCCTCCCGCTCCTTGAAAACCGTATCTGCTTCAGGGCGGGCCCGGATTGCTGCGTGCACGCCTAAAGCCGGTAAATCAGCAAAATTTCTCAAGAAATTCGCTCTCAAGCGCATGACATCACGACAAAATCCAGGTCGTTTCGGTTGACAAAACTGAGCTGAATTGAGGGGTTCAACCACCTCAATTCCCTCAACCTGTGGCGCCCGCCCGGCCCCCGGGGCGCCCCGAACCATGGCCGCACGCGATCGCCGTCCGGGCCGGTGCCCGGCCCTACCGCGCGGCGCCGCGACGGGGCATATCGGGGGTATGACGATCCTCGCCGCCGATACCCCGCATCCCCGCGACTTCCGCGGCTACGCCGATTCCCCGCCAGACCCGCAATGGCCGGGCGGCGCCAGGCTCGCCCTGTCCTTCGTGCTGAATTACGAGGAGGGGGCCGAGAACAGCGTCCTCAACGGCGATTCCGGCAGCGAGCGCTACCTGCACGAGGTGCCGGGCGGCGAGTCGCGCGCCGAGCGCGACCTCTCCACCGAGACCCAGTTCGACTACGGCGCCCGCGCTGGCGTCTGGCGCATCCTGCGCCTGTTTGCCGAGCGCAACCTGCCGCTCACCGTCTATGCCGTCGGCCGGGCGCTGGAGTTGAACCCCTGCATTGGGCAGGCCTTTGCCGCGGCCGGGCATGAGGTCGCCTCGCATGCCTGGCGCTGGATCGACTATCGCGCCGTGCCGGAGGCGACCGAGCGCGCCGAGATCGCCCGCTGCGTTGAGGTGATCGCCCGCACCACCGGCAGCCCGCCAGTCGGTTGGTACACCGGGCGGATCAGCCTGCGCACCCGCCGCCTCGTCGCCGAACATGGCGGCTTTCTGTATGACAGCGACAGCTACGCCGATGACCTGCCCTACTACGTCCAGGCCGCCGGCAAGCCGCTGCTAATCCTCCCCTACACGCTCGATAACAACGACATGAAATTCGCGGTGCCGCCCGGCTTCACCGCCAATGACGGCTTCACCCAGCACCTGACCGATGCCTTCGACTTTCTCCGCCGCGAAGGGCAGAAGACACCGAAGATGATGTCGGTCGGCCTGCATTGCCGCCTCGCCGGCCGCCCGGCCCGGGCCGCGGCGCTGGAACGCTTCCTCGACCATGTTGTGAAGCACCAGGATGTCTGGGTCTGTCGCCGTGCCGATATCGCCCGGCACTGGCTGCGGGTGCATCCCGCCAAAGCCTGAACACGGGGAATCCGCCGAATGTCCTACCCCTTGGAAAAGCGCGAACTGGTCGCCCAGGCCCCTGGCTTGCGCATGCAGATCCTCACCCTCGCCGCGGGGCAGGAAGTGCCCTGGCATTGGCACAGCGAGGTGACCGATACCTTCTGGTGCATGGACGGGCCCATGGTCATCGAAACGCGCGCGCCGCGCGCTGCGATCGAACTGGCGCCCGGCCAGATGCACGCGGTTCCGGCGAGGCAGGCGCATCGGGTCACCGGCAAGGATGGCGGGCGCTGCCGCTTCGCGATCCTCCAGGGGGTCGGCAGCTATGATTTCCAGCCGGTGGGCTAGATCGCCATGACCGATGCCGAGATCCGCGACATCCTGCTCAGCACCCGACGGATCGCGGTGGTCGGCGCTTCGGCCAACCCCGCCCGCGCCAGCCACGGGGTCGCCGAGTTCCTCGTGACGCGCGGCTATCAGGTCACGCCGATCAATCCCGGCCTCGCCGGCCAAAGCCTGCATGGCGCGCACGTCGCGCCTGCCCTGGCCGATGCCAGCCCCCTCGATCTTGTCGATGTCTTCCGCAGGAGCGAGGAAGCGGGCGCGGTGGTCGATGAGGCGATCCGCCTGGGCGCCAGGACGGTCTGGTTGCAACTCGGCGTGGTCGATGACTTGGCCGGGGCGCGGGCGCGGGATGCCGGGCTCCGTTTCGTCCAGGATCGCTGCCCGGTGATCGAATGGCGCCGGCTTGGCTTACCTGCAAAGATTGCTTGAATTTCATTTTTAACCGATCGCCGCTTGAAGCGACCAAGGCGCCGGACCATGTCGTCGGCACAGGTATATCCGTTGGAGACAGAGGACCCATGAACGACGCCGAGCGCCGTATCATCACTGAGTTTGTCGAGCGCATCGCCGGTGCCGGACCGGCGCCGGCCGCCGGCCCCTGGGGCGGCAGCGTGCCGGCAACCCAGGCTCGCCCAGCGCTGCCACCCGTGGACCCGGTTTCTGACGCGCTGATCGCTGACCTCTTTGCCCGCCATCCAGAGGCGCGATACCGCATCACACAAACCGCCTTCGTGCAGGAGGCGGCGCTGATCGAGGCCCAGAACCGCATCCGCCAACTGGAATGGGAAGTGCAGAACGCTCAGGCGCAACAGGGCCGGGGCGGTCTGCTCGGTGGCCTCTTCGGCGGCGGTCGGACGGCCGCCGCCGCGCCGCCGCAGCCTTATTACCCGCCGGGCTATCAGCGCGGCATGGTGGGTGCCGGCGGCTCCGGCTTCCTCGGCTCTGCCCTGACCACGGCGGCAGGGGTCGCCGGCGGCATGGTGCTGGGCAATATGCTCGTTGGTGCCCTGTCCGGGGGCGGCCATGCCCAGGCGGCGGCCTTCGACAGCACGGGCAATTTCGGCACCGGCGGCGGCTTCGGCCAGGAAGCGGTGCCAACCAGCGGCTCCCCCTGGGAACAGCCTGGGGCGGCGGCGGGTTGGGGGGACGACCCGAGCCAGCGCCGCGGCTGGGGCGATCAGGACGCGACGGGCGCCTATGACGATGGCAGTAGCGGCGGCGATGTCGATAGCAGCGGGTTCGACGACGACGCCTGAAGGCTGAGCCGCCCGTCATGACATTAGGATGGGCCACGCCGCTGGGCGTGGTCCGTTCTTGTGCGACGCATTGACCGGCACCGGGGCTTAGGCGTATTCGATCTTCCGACCTTTCGGAGACCGGCATGGAACCCGAGCCATCGGCCGGCCGCGACGCCCGCATCATCGCGCTGATCGGCACCGGCCATTTTCTGTCGCATTTCTATATGATCTGCCTGCCGCCGCTATTCTTGGTGTGGCGGCAAGAATTTAATGTCTCCTACGCGACGCTTGGGCTGGCCGTCTCGTTGATGGCCGGCGCCACGGCGTTGCTGCAAACACCGATTGGGTTCTGGGTGGACCGCTGGGGGGCCAGGCCCTTCCTGATCGGCGGCACCTTGCTCATGGCGCTCTCGATCAGCGCCATGGCCTTCGCGCCCTCATTCTTGTGGGTCTTGGCACTCGCCATCCTCTCGGGTGTCGGCAACAGCGTCATTCACCCGGCAAATTACGCCATCATGACCGGTAGCATCACCAAGGGGTTCATGGGGCGAGCCTTCTCGTTGCACGCCTTCACCGGACACCTTGGTTTCGCCGTGGCGCCGCCGGTCATCGCCCTGCTGCTGACCGTTTTCGATTGGCGTGGTGCCCTGCTGACGGTCGGCTTGCTCGGCGTGCCGGTCGTCCTGGCAATCCTGGCACAGAGCGGCGTGCTGAAGGACCAGGCCAAGCCAAAGCATGGCGAGACCACCGCCTCCGGACGTGAGGTGCTGATGAGCCGGCCGATCCTGCTCTTCTTCGCCTTCTTCCTGCTCTCCTCCATGGCGGGCTCGGGCATCCAGTCGTGGTTGGTGACGGTACTGGGCCAGCTCTGGGGCATGCCGGTGCTCGCCGCCTCGACGGTCCTCACCGCCTATATGGCCGGCACCACCAGCGGGTCCCTGATCGGCGGCTGGATCGCTGATAAGTCCAAGCGCAACCTCTTCGGCATGGTGACACTCCTCACCTTGCTTGCCATGGCAGTTTTGCTGGTGATGGGCATGATCCGCTTGCCGGAACCGTTGCTGCTCGCCATCGCTCTGGTCGGCGGACTGGCCCTCGGTACCTCGCGCACTCCGCGCGATGTCATGCTGAAGGATGCCGCCCCGCCAGGTTCGATCGGCAAGGTATTCGGCTTTGTTTCGGCCGGCCTGCCCATGGGTTCGGCGATCACGCCCGTCCCGCTCGGCTATCTTATCGACATCGGCTACCCCTGGCTGGTTCTGCCGGTCGTCGCCGGGTTGCTCGGCCTCTCGATCCTATGTGGCGGCAGCGCGCAGGAAAGCGCCCGGTCGGAGCGGCGGGCGACGCCGCAGGTGGCCCCCGCCGAATAAGCGTGATCGCGCTGGACGCTCTGCTGGGTTGGCTCGATGTCGCCGGAGTCGCGGTCTTCGCCGTCTCGGGCGCCCTGGTCGCGGCGCAAAAGCGGCTCGATCTGGTGGGCTTTACGGTAATCGCGGTGCTGACCGGCTTCGGCGGCGGGACACTGCGCGACCTCCTGCTAGGCCGGACTCCGATCTTCTGGCTGCAGCGGCCCGAACTGATCGCGGCCGCAGGAGCGGCGGCGTTCGCGGTCTTCATGCTTCGACCGCGGCCCACCGGGGAGTTCACCGCGCTGCTCTGGGCGGATGCTGTGGGCATGGCCCTTTATGCCGTTCTGGGGGCGGAAATCGCCTTGTTATCGGGGGCGCAACCCTGGGCGGCGGTGCTCCTCGGGGTCGTGACCGCGAGCTTCGGAGGCGTGTTGCGCGACGTGGTCTGCGACGAGATCCCCTTGCTTTTCCAGAAGGAAATCTATGCCCTCGCGGCACTCGCCGGCGCGGCGACCTTCGTCGCGCTCCGGCTGAACGGGATCTGGCGGGACCCAGCCTTGCTCATCGGCGTAGCGGTCGGCTTCGCGATCCGCGGCGCTGCCATCCGGTTCGGCTGGTCACTGCCCACCTACCGGCCGCGCGGTTAGAGCGGGATGCGGGGGCGAAAGCGAACACATCATGCTCTGACGTCTGGTTGGCCGAGGGATTCCGCGTTTCGGCGATTACGTCTGAACGCAGATAACCTGCTCTAGAGCGCGATGCGTTGAGGCGGAATCGCCGAAGGCGCTGAATCGCGCGATCCAACACATGCTAGAGCGGGCTGCGTGAACGTATGTGAACGCAGCATGCTCTAGGTCGCCGATCTGGCACAGCATCCTCGCGCCGATCAGGCGGTCGGTCAGCGCACCAAATTGCCCGGCCATAGGACGACCCGCAGCGTTCGGAGGATGATCAGCACATCGAACAGCACGCTGTGGTTTTTCACATAATAGAGATCATAGCTAAGCTTAGAGCGGGAATCGTTGAGTGAGGCGCCGTAGGGATAGTTGACCTGCGCCCAACCAGTCAGCCCAGCCTGCATGACATGACGTTCATTGTAGAGCGGCAGAGTCTTGGCGAGTTCGGCCACAAACTCCGGTCGCTCGGGCCGCGGCCCGACAAAAGACATATCGCCTTTCAGGACGTTGAACAGCTGCGGCAACTCATCGATGCGCGAGCGGCGCAAGAAACGGCCGAAACGCGTCACGCGCGGATCGCCGTCGCTCGCCCAGACCGCCCCAGCAGACTCGGCGTCCTGGCGCATGGTCCGCAGCTTCAGCATCAAAAAAACTTGGTTATGCTTGGTCACTCGGTGCTGGCGATAGATCGCCGGACCGCCATCCTGCCAGACCACGACCAGCGCAGCCGCCAGCAAGATCGGCGCCGATAACACCAGCAAAATGACGCTGGCGCCGATGTCGAGCCCTCGCTTCAGGACCTGGTCGAGCTTGCCGCGGGTGAAGCCTTCGGAGAAGACGATCCAGCCGAGTTCCAAGCGCTTGATATCGACCCGCCGGATCTCGCGTTCAAGAAAACCAAGATAGTCGCGCACCGGATAGCCATAGGTCCGGCAGGCTATGAGCGACGCCATGCCGAAGCCGCGCCTTTCATCGGGGGCGAAGACGATCTCATCGGCCGCGACCGCTTGCGCAAGATGCAGGTAGTTCTCGGTCGGCGGCACGACGCGGCAGCCGAGGCCGGCCGCGAGACGAGGATCGGCGGGGCCATCAGACGGCACTTCCACTGCGGTGATATTATAGGCCAGCGTGCCCGCTTCGCGCCGCAACAGCAGCACCAAATCATGGGCCCGCCCACCAGCCCCGATGATCAGCAGCCTACGGCGTAACCCGCGCCGGTCGCGCAGCGGGTAAAACAAGCAGCGCGCGAGAATTCCGGTCAGCATGAAGCAGGGCACGGCCGCCGCAAACAGCAGCTCGACACCCTGGCTCGGGAAAGGCAGCGGCAGGGCCAGCAGGGCCATCGCCGCAAGCAAGCTGCCCGCCGCGACCGCGAAGGGCAGCCGCTCGACAGCCCGGCGCAGATCGAGCAACGCCTCCCGCCGATAAAGTCCACAGGCTTCGAGTAGCAGGATGCAGGCGATGGGGAACAGCACGAAGGCGAAGAAGCCAGGTCGCAGCCCCGCCGGCACGTCGCGCAGGACCAGCCCAGCCGCAGCCGGCCAAGCCAATGCCGCGAGCAGGATATCGAGCGTCATAAGCGCCGTCCCCGGACTCGGACCTAAACGGCGCGGTCGGGAAGGGTGGACGCAGGGGGGCAGAGCAAGCCGCATGCCTAACGAATCTAGGCTCCGCATCCTAAAATCTGCTGAATATCGGGGAAGATGGCCTGACTCGAGCGGCTGATCCGGCTCCGTCGCTTTCCCCCGGACACTCTTTCCAGAAGCGCGACCGGATGCGCCGCGGTGTCCTGCTTGCCCTGGCTGCCGCTCCGCTGCGGCCCTCCGCCACGCCATGACCCGGCCGGAGGTGCTGCAACGAAGGGCCGAGATCGATACCCTCACGCTTTCTCTCCCGCCGACGGAACTCAAGGCTGATGTCGCCGCCTACCTCAACTTCTGGTCGGGACTGCTGGAGCGCATGGACCTCTCGGGTGCGGGCTGAGACCAGCGGCACAAGGCTTTGCCTCGTGCCGAGCGCCTAAGGAGACTAGGCGGCTTCGCCCGGCGATTAAGGTCCAGGAAAAATCAATACCAGCGGTCAAAGGATTTGACTGCGGGTATGAGATGCGACGCTCGCCTCGCCCACACGGGCTGCGTTAGCATCGCCCCAAAGGACCCGCGAAGGTTCCATCCTGGGAGGATCACCGATGCGCCGTCGTGCCCTTGTGTCCAGCCTCCTCACCGTGCCCTCGCTCGCTTGGGCCCAAGCTTATCCGGACCGGCCGATCCGCTTTATCGTACCCTTCCCGCCCGGTGGCGGCACCGATACCTGGGCGCGGATCGCCGCGGATGGCATGCAGGGCGAACTCGGCCAGCCGATCATCATCGAGAATCGCGGCGGTGCTGGTGGGCTGCTCGGCACCGAAGTGGCGGCCAAGGCGGCGCCGGATGGCTATACGCTGCTGTTCACCATCACCACGCATGTGCAGACGCCGGTGGTGCTGAAGCGCTTCCCCTATGCGCCGGTCGAGGATTTCGCCTTCATCGGACGGCTGGGTACGTCCAACACCACCTTCTGCGTCGGGCCGAAGGTGCCGGTCGAGATCACCACCTGGGCCGCCTTCCAGCCCTGGGCCAAGGGTCGCGACCTCAGCTTCGCCAATTACGCGCCCGGCAGTACGGGCCACGCCTTTGGCCTGATGCTGGCCCAGGAAGCCGGGCTGCAGGCCGAGCAGGTCTCCTATCGCGGCGAGACGCCGATGCTGCAGGATATTCTGTCGGGCTCGGTGCATGGCGGTTTCCATTCCATGGCCGCGGCGGGGGAGATGATGAAAGCCCGCCGCGCCCGCCCGCTGGCCAGCGCCGGGACCCGGCGCATCGCTTCGCTCGGCGATGTGCCACTGCTGCGCGAACTCGGTTTTTCCGACCGCTTCGCCTTCGAGGGCTTCTCTGGACTGATGGCCCCGGTGAAGACCCCGGCGCCAATGCTGGCCCGGCTGGATGAGGCCTTCCGCGCCATGGCTCAAAAGCCCGAGACCATCCGCCGGCTGGAGCAGGTGGAGACCCTGCCCGCCTATCTCGATCCGGCGGCCTTCCGTGCCCATGTCGAGCTGAACCTCCGGCAATGGACCGAGATCACCGCGCAGTTGAACCTCTCGGCAGAGGGGTAGCCGGCGGCCCCACAAGGGGGTAAATCGCCGCGTATGAAGCGAGACACTCCAGAAGAAAGGGCCACCGCCTCGGCGAAGGCGCGGCAGGCGATGCTTGATCGGTTCAAGTCGCGTTCCGGCCCGGGCGACCCGGCCTGGGAGGCGAAACAGACTGAGCTCAAGGCGCTGGCCGAGGCACGGGACGCCCGCGAAGCCGAACGCCGAGTGGCCAAGGAAGCCGAGAAGGCCCGCCTGGCCGTTGAAAAGAAGGCGGCCGAGGAGGCGCGAGTCGCCGCCGAGAAGACGGAACGGCAGCGCAAACTGCAGGCCGAGCAGGAGGCGAAGGAACGCGCCATGGCGCTGCTGGCCGAACAAAAGGCCAAGCGGGACGCCCGCTACGCCGCCCGCAAGGCCAGGAAATAGGCCGCCTCAACGCATCCCGCTCTAAGGCAATATCCGATCAGGTGGGCCTACCTGATCGGATCGCTTCTGCTCGAAAATATTGATTCTAGAGCAGGCGGAGGGGCCGATAGTTTGCCTCACCCTTCCGCCGCCAATGGCCTGGCCGGCACCCCAGCCATGCGCGCTCCCGCCGGCACATCGGCGATGACCGCCGCGCCGACCCCGATCACCGCCCCGGCACCGATCCGCACATAGGGCCGACAGGCCGCCCCGGCGCCGATCACCGCCGCATCACTAACCGTGACCCCGCCGGGCAGCACCGCCCCCGGGCCGACATGCACCGCCTCCCCCAACACGGCGTCATGCTCGATGATCGCGCCGGTATTGACGATGCAGAGCCGGCCAATCCGCGCCGCGGCGCCAATGACCGCCCGGGGCAGCACCACCGTGCCCTCGGCCAGCGCTGCGCTTTGTGCCACCAGGGCCGCCGGATGCACGAGGACGGGCAGTGCGAAGCCCTGCGCCGTCAGTCGGGCGGCGATCGCCCGCCGCGCTGCGGCATCACCCACCGCCACCACCGCGGCCACCACCCCGGATGCCCGCAGCCCGGACAGCGCGGCATCATCCCCCAGCACCGGCACGCCCAGCATCGCCGGGCCCGGGGGCGCCGCATCTACTATGCCGGCGATGGCCTGCCCGGGGATCGCTCGTAACAGTTCGATGATGGCCCGCCCGTGCCCCCCCGCGCCATAAATCACCACCGGCCCCATCATTGCCCTCTCCCCACCCTGCCAGTGCTGCCTGCCGCAGGCTTACGTATTGGCAGGGTCTTGTCTCGACCCGATATGTCGGGCAGTGACGTTAGCAAGGGAGGGACGGAACCGCCGCATGCCCGAGAGCGATTGGGAAATTCCCGCGGAGTTGCAGCCCGAGCCGACAGAGGTCGAGTTCGACCTCGATCTCGCCCTGCGTTCTGTGGTGGGCGTCAAGGCGCTGGTGCCGCCCGATGCCTTCACCGCCCAGACCCTGGGGACGGAGCGCCTGGGCAGCGGTGTGGTCATCCGCCAGGACGGGCTGATCGCCACTATCGGCTACCTGGTGACCGAGGCGGAGACCATCTGGCTCACCACCCATGACGGGCGCGCCATCCCTGGCCATGCCCTGGCCTATGATTTTGAGACCGGCTTCGGGCTGATCCAGGCGCTCGGCAAGCTCGACCTCCCGGCCCTGCCGATCGAGGAAGGCGATGCGCCCCGCCCCGGCGATACCTGCGTGCTGGCCTCGGCCGGCGGCCGCCGGCATGCGCTGCGTTGCACCATCGCCGCACGCCAGGAATTCGCCGGCTACTGGGAGTATATGCTGGAGGAGGCGATCTACACCGCGCCGGCTCACCCCTCCTGGGGTGGTGCCGGGCTGATCGGCGGGCAAGGCAAGCTGCTTGGCATTGGCTCCCTGGTCATGCAGCAGCAGGATGGGCGCGGCCGGCGGGTCGATCTGAACATGGTGGTGCCCAGCCGTCTCCTGGCCGCGAGCTTGGCCGATCTGCTGGCCTTCGGGCGGCCGAACAAGCCTGCACGCCCATGGCTTGGCGTCTATGCGACCGAGGATGATGAGGGCTTGGTGGTCAGTTCCACGGCGCGCCGGGGCCCCGCTGAGAAGGCAGGGGTGAGGGAGGGCGATCGCATCCTCTCGGTCGAGGGGACCGTGGTCACCGATCTTGCCGGCCTATGGCGCGCGGTCTGGGCTGCGGGCTCGGCCGGCACCAAGATGCGCCTGACGCTCAGCGGTGAAGCTGGCAAGCGGGAAACAACGATCGCCTCCATCGACCGGCGCAGTTTCCTCAAGGCGCCGCGTCTGCATTAGGCACGGCGCTGCCGTCGACTGATCAGGCAGCCATCCGCTGCGCCAGCGTTGGCGCCACATCAGTCAGCGTCACCCGGCGCATGTCGCGCGCGAAGGTCTTGTCCGCGTAGGGCCGGGCGCGGTGCATGGTGCTGCGATTGTCCCAGATCACCAGATCGTGCTGGCGCCAGTGATGCGTGTAGACGAAGGGCCGCTGGGTCGCGAACTCCTCCAGCCAGCGGATCAACGCCATCGCCTCGGGCGTCGGCCAGCCCAGGATCGTGCCGATGTGGGAGGAGAGATAGATCGAGTGACGCCCCGAGCCCGGATGCCAGCGCACGAGGCGCTGCTGCACCGGGGCGAAATCCTGTCTTTCCTGGTCCGTATAGTCCGCGAAGCCCAGCTTGCCGCGGGAGAAGAGCAGCGAGTGCTCGGTGACCAGGTCCTTCACCTCATCCTTCAGGCGCTGCGGCAGCGCATCCCAGGCGGCCCGCATATCGGCGAACTCGGTCTCGCCCCCCTCAGGCGGGATTAGCCGCGCGTGCAGCATTGAATACAGCGCCGGCGTCGCTTTGAAGCTGCTATCGGAATGCCACAGCTGGTTGCCAAGATTGAACATCCGCCGTCGGTCATCGGCCGCGAGGAGATTGCCGTCGACATCGATGTTCGAGATATCAGCCATGTTGTGGTGCTTCAGGCGATGCTTATGCGCATCTACCACGCCGCGGGTCTGCTCCAGCGGGCCGAGCGCCGCGCCGAAGCCCATCTGCTGGTCGTCATCCAGCCGCTGGTCGCGGAAGACGAGGACCGCATAGCGGTCCATCGCCCGATGAATCTCGGCGCAGCCCGCCGCGTCTGGCGTCTGACGCAGGTCGATCCCCCGCACTTCTGCGGCGAATAACGGGTGCAAGGGCGAGAGGTGCAGGGCCATGGGACGATCCTCCGGCAACGAACCCAAGTAAGCCGCGCGGGCGCCAGCCGGGTCAAGGGCGGTCACGCACCCAGAGGCTGACCCAGAGTCAATGTTTTTTGGGCAAGAGCCGCGCTCAGACGATTCCGCCTGAACGCAGCCCGCTCTAGCATGTGTTGGATCGCGAGATTCAGCGCCTTCGGCGATTCCGCCTCAACGCATCGCGCTCTAGCGCCGCAACTCCATCTTAATCGGCCCCTCGCGCTCACCGCGAGCGAACTGGTCGACCATGGCATTGCCGCTCTGCCCGAGGCTCGCCGCCGGCCCGCTCCAGACCAGGCGGCCAGCGTAGAGCATGGCCGCCGTATCGCCGATCCGCCGGGCGCTCGCCATGTCATGGGTGATCGAGACCGCGGTCGCCCCCAGCCGTTGCACGCAATCGACGATCAGGCCATCGATCACCGCGCCCATAATGGGGTCGAGGCCGGTGGTGGGCTCATCGAAAAAGATCAGGTCGGGCTCAGCGGCAATGGTGCGGGCCAGTGCCACGCGTTTCTGCATGCCGCCCGAGAGCTCTGCCGGGGAGAGATCACCGACCGAGGCAGCGAGACCGACCTGGGCCAGCACCTCGGCCGCCTTGTCGCGGGCGCGGCGGCGGTCGATCCGCTTCTGGGCCAGCAGCTTGAAGCAGACATTCTCCCAGACCGGCAGGCTGTCGAACAGCGCACCGTTCTGGAACAACATGCCGATGCGATCGCCAATGGCCTCGCGCTCGCGCCGCGGCATCCGCAGCAGGTCGCGCCCGTCGATCTCAATGGTTCCCGCATCGGGCTCGATCAGGCCGAGCACGCATTTGATCGTCACCGACTTACCGCTGCCGGAGCCGCCGAGGATGACCAGGGAATGTCCCGCCGCGACCTCCAGATCGACCCCGTCCAGCACCTGCTTTGCCCCGAAGGCTTTGCGCAGACCGCGCAGCCGGAGCTTCGGGACGCCGCCGCTCATCGGGCGAAGAACGCCTCGGTCAATACATAGTCGAGCGCCAGGATGAGGATCGAGGAGGCGACGACGGCCGCCGTGGTCGCCGCCCCCACCCCTTCCGCCCCCCCGCGGCTGCGATAGCCACACCAGGTTCCCATCAAGGCGATGACGAAGCCGAAGACCGCCGCCTTGACTAGGCCGGAGACGACGTCGTCGGTCTCCAGGAAGTCGAAGCTGGCCTTCAAATAAGCCTCGGAGACGAAGCCGAGCTTGAAGGTGGCGATGATCCAGCCACCCATGACGCCGAGGATATCGGCAACGAGCACCAGTAGCGGCAGGGCGATCACTGCCGCCAGCAGGCGCGGTGCCACCAGGTACTTCATCGGGTGGGTCGACAGGGTCGTGAGCGCGTCGATCTGGTCGGTCACGCGCATGGTACCGATCTCGGCGGCGAAGCTCGCCCCGATCCGCCCAGCAACCATCAGCGCCGCGAGCACCGGCCCGAGCTCACGGGTGATGGAGATGACGACGACGCTGGCGATGGCCGATTGCGCATTGAAGCGGGCGAAGCCGGTATAGCTCTGCAGGGCCAGCACCATGCCGGTGAAGATCGCGGTCAGCGCGACCACGGGCAGGGAGAACCAGGCGATCTCGACGAAAGCGCGTAGCAAGCGGCGGCCGTAGAAGGGCGGGCGCAACAGATGGCTCGCGCCCTCAAGTGCGAAGAGTGCGACATCGCCAACGCTGCGGCAGCCGCCGAGGACGGTGCGGCCAAGGGCGGCCAGCGGGTCGAGCAGGATGGCCGCCATCAGCCGCCGTGATGAACGCGGGCATAGCGCGTCCCCAGTGCCGTCAGGACTTCGTAGCCAATCGTTCCGGCATGCGCGGCGATCTCGTCGGGCGTGTTGTCCGCGCCGATCAGCTCTATCGCGGCGCCCGGGGCGGGCGGCGGCGCATCCGTGACGTCGAAGGTGAGCAGATCCATCGATACCCGGCCAACCAGGGGCACCGGCCTGCCGGCGAGCCTGCCGAAAGACTGCCCTGAGAGACTGCGTAAGTAGCCATCGGCATAGCCAGCCGCAACGGTGGCGATCCGACTGGGCCGCAGGGCGGTCCAGCTAGCGCCATAGCCGACGCTGGCGCCGGCAGGAATTTCCCGAAGTTGCAGAATCGGTGCGGTCAGCCTGACCACCGGGCGCATCGGGTTGGGCTGGCCCGGCGTCGGGTTCAGGCCATAAAGCGCACAGCCCGGCCGGGCGAGATCGGAGGCGAAGGCCGGGCCGAGGAAGAGGCCGGAGGAATTGGCCAGGCTGGCGGGCAGCGTCGGCAGCGCCGCCCGGATCGCTGTGAACCGGGCCAGCTGGATCGCGTTCAGCGGATGCTCCGGCGTATCGGCACAGGCCAGATGCGTCATCACATAACGCAGCGGAACGCGGCAGAGCAGCGACGGATCATCGCGCAATACCGCGACCTCGGCCGCATCAAGGCCGAGCCGGGCCATGCCGGTATCGACATGCAGGATCGCCGGCTGCCCGCGCCCGGCCCAAACCTCCAGATCGCCCAGATGGTTCAGCACCGGGGTCAACGCCGCCGGGCCATCCGCGCCCGGGGCGAAGCCGTTGAGGACAGCGATCATCGGTGCCGCCCCCAGCGCCGCCCGCAGCACCAGCCCTTCGTCCAGATGCGCCACAAAGAAATGCCGGCAACCAGCGGCGAGCAGCGCCCGGCCGACCGGCGCGGCACCTAACCCATAGGCGTCCGCCTTGATCGCGGCGCCACAAGCGCCGGGCGCGGCGCGACCTCTCAGCCCCTCCCAATTGGCCGCGATGGCGCCGCAGTCGATCTCAAGTTCCGCCCGCATTCCCGGGGCATGGCGCGCCGCCCCGGCCGGCGCAAGCGGCTAATAATCGCCACCCCCGCCATGGGTCTGTTCGAGATCGCCGAACCGGGTGAACTCGGCCTCGAAAAACAACGGGACGGTGCCGGTCGGGCCGTGGCGCTGCTTGGCGATGATCAGGTCGGCCTTGTTATGGACAGCCTCCATGCGCTGCTGCCAGGCATTCAGCGCGTCCTGGAACTTCTCCTCATTCTCGAAGCCGACCTGCTTCGGCGCCCGCTGCGCCTCGTAATACTCGTCTCGGTAGACAAACATAACCATGTCGGCGTCCTGCTCGATCGAGCCGGACTCGCGCAGGTCCGACAGCTGCGGTCGCTTGTCCTCGCGCTGTTCGACCGCGCGGGAGAGCTGGGACAGTGCGATCACCGGAACCTTCAGCTCCTTGGCCAGCGCCTTCAGCCCCTGAGTGATCATGGAGATCTCCAGCACCCGGCTCTCCGGCCGCGTCCCGGCGGCCGGGCGCATCAACTGCAAGTAGTCGACCACGACCAGCGCCAGCCCGCCATTGCGCTCCAGCCGCCGGCAGCGGGTCCGCAGGGCGGAAACGGTAATCGCCGGGGTGTCGTCGATCACCAGCGGCAAAGCAGCTAGCTCTCGGCTGGCCTCCACGAAGCGGTCGAAATCACGCTGCGAGATGTCGCCGCGCCGGATGCGGTCGCCGGAGACGCGCGACGTCTCGGACAGCAGACGGGTAGCGAGCTGATCGGCACTCATTTCGAGCGAAAAGATCGCAACCTTCTTGATCGATACCGCCTGTTCGGTGGCTTCAGCCTGTTGAACTTCGCGCAGCAGGGCCTGGGCGGCGCCGAAGGCGATTTTCGTCGCCAGGGCGGTCTTGCCCATACCCGGCCGGCCGGCGAGGATCACAAGGTCAGACGGGTGCAAGCCGCCGGTCTTGGCATCGAGATCGCGGAGCCCCGAGCTGAGGCCGGAGACGCCACCCGGTGTGGTGAAGGCGCGCTCGGCGAGCTCGATCGCCGCGGTCAGCGCCTTGCTGAAACTGATCGGGCCGCCCTCGGCCCGGCCCTCGGTCGCCAGTTCGAACAGGCGCTGCTCGGTAGCTTCGATCTGCTGGCGACCATCCAGCTCGGGATCGGCGCCGAAGGCGCGGTTGACCAGCTCCTCGCCGACATCGACCAGCTGGCGGCGCAGCCAGCAATCATAGATCAGCCGCCCGTACTGGCCGGCATTGATGATGCCGACCATGGCGGAAAGCAGTTGTGCCAGGTAGGCCGGCCCGCCGACCTCATCCAGCAGGCCGGAATGCTCGAACTCAGCCCGCAGGGTGACCACATCGGCCAGTTGCCGGGCATCCACCCGGCGTTGAATGGCGCGGTAGACGCGCCCATGCAGCGGATCGGCGAAATGCTCCTCGGCCAGGAATTCGGCGACCTGCTCGAAGGCCCGGTTATTTGCCAGCAGGGCGCCGAGCAGCGCCTGTTCGGCCTGCAAATTGGTCGGCGGCAGACGGAGCGAGGCGCCAAGCCCCGCCCCCTCGCCGGGCTGCGGCGGACGCGAATCGAATGTGTTCATCACTGCCACCTTAGCGCAAGGGCCCCCTGTGGATTGCGGGGATGGGTGTGGATTGCGGGGACGCCCGGCGGCGCCGACGGGCTTGTGGCATTCCTGCCCGTACTGCTCAGCGCACCGGCAGCCGCCAGGCAAGCGGGATCGCCAGCACGCAGAGCGCCGCCATCGCCAGGAAGCCCTGCCCGCCGTAGCCCTCATAGACGGGGCCGGAGAGCAGCGTCAGTACCCCCATGGTCAGGCCTACACCGAGCGAGGCATGCAGGGTCTGCGCGGTTGCGGCAAGATGCGTCGGCAGGCCCACCAACACGCGCATAGCCGCCAGATGCATCATGCCGAAGGTCGCCGCATGCAGCAGCTGGGCCAGCGCAAGCGCCGGCACCGCCACGGTTTCAGCAAAGACCAGCCAGCGCACCAGCCCGGCCAGCGCGGCGAGCAGCGCGAGGCCGCGCGCCCCCAGCCGGTCAGCAAGCGGGCGTCCCCAGAGGAACAGCGCGACCTCGGCGATCACGCCCTCGGCCCAGAGCGCGCCGATGAGGCCGGCCGAAAGCCCAGCCTGTTGCCAGTACAGTGCGCCAAAGCCGTAGAACAGCGCGTGACTGCCCTGGATCAGCGCGGAGACCGGCAGCAAACGACGGAAGGCGGCATCGGCGAACGGCGCCCGGAAGCCGCCATGCCTGCCGCCCGCCGTGGGCAACGGCGGCAGGCGGGAGGCTGCGAACGCGGTGGCGGAAAAGCAAAGTGCGGCGCCCCAGACGATACTATTTAACCCCAGCCGCTCCACCGCCTGGCCGGCCAGGGCGACCGCCACGATGAAACTGATCGAGCCAGCCGAGCGCACGCGACCGTAATCGAATCCTTCCCGACGCGTAGCCGCGAGACAGATCGCATCCGAAAGCGGGATGATCGGCGCGCTGACCATGGCGTGCAGCGCCGCGACCGCGAGCAGAGCGAGGAAGCCACCGCCCAGCCCATAGCCGCACACGGTGAAGGTCGCTGCGGCGGTCGCCAGAACCAGCATCCGGCGCGGCTCACCCAGGCCGTCGGCGCCGCGCCCGAGCAGCGGCGCCGCCAGCAGCCGCACTGCTGAGCCGGTGGCGAGCAGTGCGGCAATTTCGTTCGCGCCCATCCCATGCCCGGCAAGCACCGCCGGCAGGAACGGCATCAAGATGCCAAGCGCGGCAAACTCCGCGGCAAAAAGAAGGGCGAAACGGGCGGGCACGTAACGCGATACCCCGCCGCGCCGCCCGGTTGCAAATCGGTCCTTTCCGGCCCAATGGTCTAAGTCCTGAGCCGGATCCGCCGCCCCCCATGTTCGATGCCCGCGTCAAGGCCATCCTCGGCCCTACCAATACCGGCAAGACCCATTTAGCCATCACGCGCCTGCTGGCGCATGCCAGCGGCATCATCGGCTTTCCGCTGCGCCTGCTCGCACGCGAGAACTATGACCGCATGGTGGCCGCTAAGGGCGAGCGTCACGTCGCGCTGATCACGGGCGAGGAAAAGATCATCCCGCCGGACGCAAAGTGGTTCGCCTGCACGGTTGAGGCGATGCCACTTGACCGTCGGGTCGAGTTCGTCGCGGTCGACGAGATCCAGCTCTGCGCCGACCCGGATCGTGGCCATGTCTTCACCGACCGGCTGCTCAATGCGCGCGGCATGGTTGAGACCATGTTCATGGGCGCCGAAACCATCCGCCCGCTGCTGCATCGCCTGGTGCCGCAGGCCGAGATCGAAACGCGCCCGCGCCTCTCCCAGCTGACCCATGCGGGGCAGATCAAGCTGAGCAAGCTGCCGCCGCGGAGCGCCGTGGTGGCCTTTTCGGCCGCCGAGGTCTACGCGATCGCCGAGGCTATCCGCCGCCGCCGCGGTGGCTGCGCGGTGGTGATGGGCCGGCTCAGCCCGCGCACGCGGAATGCCCAGGTGGCGCTCTATCAGAACCGCGAGGTCGATTTCCTGGTAGCGACCGATGCGATCGGCATGGGCCTCAACATGGATGTCGACCATGTGGCCTTCGCCGCCTTGCAGAAATTCGACGGCCATGCCGCCAGGCCGCTCAACGCGCAGGAAGCGGCGCAGATCGCCGGCCGTGCCGGCCGCGGCATGCGCGACGGCAGCTTCGGCACCACCGGCGACTGCCCGCCCCTGCCCCAGGAAATGATCGAAAAGATCGAAAATCATAGCTTCGAGGCCATGCAGACCCTGGCCTGGCGGAATAGCGAGCTAGATTTTACCAGCGTCGATGCGCTGCTCGACAGCCTTGGCGCGCCGCCGCCCGTCCCCGGCCTCGCCAAGGGGCACGACGCGGATGATCACATCATCCTGTCGATGCTAGCGCGCGAGACAGAGGTCCGTACACTGGCAAGCGGACGGCAACGGGTCCGGCTGCTCTGGGAAGCTTGCCAGGTGCCGGATTTCCGCAAGCTGGCCGATGACAGCCACACTGTGCTGTGCGGTCGCATCTTCCGCCACCTTGCGGAAGATGGTGTGCTGCCGGAGGACTGGATCGCTACGCAGCTTGCCGGACTGGGCAATACCGCGGGAGATCTCGATACGTTGATGGCGCGGCTCGCCTCGATCCGCGTCTGGTCCTACATAGCCACCCGCGCCGACTGGCTGCGGGAGGCCGCCGGCTTCCAGACCGAAGCACGCCGCGTGGAAGACGCCGTCTCCGACGCGCTGCACGAGAGCTTGACCGCACGCTTCGTCGACCGCCGCGCCGCGCATTTGATCCGCCGGCTGGACGAGACGACCAACGAGGAAGATCTGCTCTCGGCAGTGACCCGCCAGGGCGAGGTGATCGTCGAAGGCCACCCCGTAGGCAGAGTCGCCGGCTTCGTGTTCCACCCGGAGGCCGAGGCGGAGACCGAGGAGCAGCGGCGTTTGATCCTGCGCGCCGCCCGCCGCGCGCTGAAGGAGGAAATGCCCCGGCGCGTTGCGGCGGTCGAAATCGCCCGCGATGAGGCCTTCTCCCTCACCGGTACGCACCGTCTCACCTGGAACAACGGTAGCGGTGAGGCGGCCGAGGTTGCGCGGCTGCGGCCAGGATCGGAGCCTGCCAAGCCACAGGTCGAGGTGCTGCCCTCGGAATTTCTCGACGGGGCGCAGCGCGAGCGCGTCCGCGTGCGGCTGGCCCGCTATGTCGAGGGACTTGTCGGCAAGGAACTCGCCATCATTGCGAGCGTTGAGCAAAAAGCTGAGGCCGAGGGTGCGCTGCGTGGGCCGGCCTTCCTGTTGCGCGAGCATCTCGGCATCGCGCCGGGCGGCACGATGCGCGAGATCGGCCCGGAGCTGCGCCAGAAGCTCAAAGCGATCGGCGTGCGCGCGGGGCGCTTCGCCTTGTTCGTGCCGGAAGCCCTAAAGCCGCGTGCGATGGCGCTCAGGGCGCAGATCTGGGCGCTGTCGCGCAATATCGAGACCCCCCCTCTTCCGGCACCCGGCCTCGTTGCATTGCAACGGCGCGAGCCGGCGGCGGGCGAAGGCAACGCGCCGCTGGTGCCGCCGCAGGGTTGGCCCGGGGGCTTCGCTGAGGCGATGGGCTGGGTGCCCGCAGGGCCGATCCTGCTTCGCCTCGACGTCGCCGAGCGGATCGCCGCCGAGCTTGGCTTCCTGACCCGCCGGGCGCCGGCGCCACCGCCCGGCGATCTCGCCAGCCGGCTTGGCGTAAAGGGCGATTCGCTCGGCACTACTCTGACCGCGCTCGGTTTCCGGCTCCTGGAGCCAACGCCGCTTGCCGAGGGCGAATACGGCCCGCCGGCGCCGCTGCGGGTGGCGCAGTTCCGCCCACAGCATCCCGGGCGCGCCCCCCGCCCCAACCAACCGGGCCGCCCACTACGGCGCGGCCCGCGCGCCGAGGGCGACACCGCGCCAGCCCGCGACGAACAACGCCCGCCGCAGCGTGGGCCGCGCCGCGAGCCGCCGGAACGGCACGGCCCACGACCGGGGGGAAAGCCAGAGGCAAGCCCGGAGGCACGCCCAGAGGGCCGGGTCGACGGACGTCATGACGGGCGTCCGCCACGCGCTCGCGACCATGGCCGCGAGCGTCGCGACGGCCCGCGCCAGCCGCCGGCCGCACCGCTGCCGCCGCCGACCAGCGCCGCGATGATTTTCTTCGGCCCGCCGATTCCGACAGAGTTACGCAAGCAATCCTTGCCGCAACGCCCCGGCCGACCGGATGGCCGCGAGGGCGGCGGCAAGCCGTGGGAACGGGACCGCCGCCCGAATGGCCCACCCGGCGACCGGTCCGGCGGCCCACCGCGCGGCGACCGGTATGGCGGGCCCTCACGCGGTGAACGCGGGCCGCGCGAGGAACGCGTTCTGCGGGCCGAGGCCCCCAAGACTCAGGGTGAAGGCGGCATTGATCCAGATTCGCCTTTTGCGGTGCTGCTGCGCCTGAAGCAGCAGCAAAAGCCCTAGGTTGCCGGTACCGCCAAGCGATCCCGAGGCTTGGCAACGCCTCGATGTCTGGCTCTGGCACGCCCGACTCGCCCGCACCCGCGGTCTTTGCACAAAACTAGTCAGCAGTGGCGCGGTTCGGCTGAACCGCCAGCCGACAGATAAGCCGCATGCTCGGGTTCGGCCCGGCGATGTGCTGACTCTCGCCCTCGGCTCGGGAGAGCGGGGCGTCGTCCGGGTGCTGAAGATCGTGGCGCTAAGCGAGCGGCGGGGACCGGCGCCGGAGGCGCTTTTGCTTTATGAGGAATTGGGCGCGCCCTGAGGTGTACGGCACGCTTAGCGATGCGCCAAAGTGACGGGTTGCAGAAAGTTTGTAGAAAAACTGACCGCGCGCCTTGCCATACCCTGGCGCAACCGGCGCGATCGCCTATGCTATAGGTCAGTTGAGGATCGGGTGGGCCGTTCGGGCTGCACGCGGATTCAGCTTGTCGCGCGGCCGGGCATTCCGGTCGTAGCGGCCGCAAGGAGCACCGAAGAGTAAAAGATGGCGAAGAACGAGTCCTGGCGCCCCCGCCGACCACGCAAGCGCGGTTTTGACGATGACACCCCAGATTTCGGCGGCGGCGGAGGCGGCTGGGGTGCCCCGCCCGCTTTCCCGACGCCTAGTATGCCCGCTTCCCGCGGGCCATCAGTCTTCGCCTCCGGGCCGGAGATCGAGGCAACGGTGAAGTGGTTCAACCCGGAGAAAGGTTTCGGGTTTGTCGAGCTCGGTAACGGCTCAGGCGATGCTTTCCTGCACGTCTCTGTGCTGCAGCGATCCGGCAACGACGCGGTTAATCCTGGTGCGCAACTGAAGGTCCGGGTGGGTCCCGGCCAGAAGGGCCAACAGGTGACCGAGGTCACGGCCATCACCAGCCCGGGCGAGCCGGGTGCGGCAGGGCCCAGCGGCCCACCGCGCAGCGGCGGCTTCGGCGCTGGTCCACGTCCGCCGCGTCCAGGCGGCGGCGGTGGTGGCGGTGGCTTCCAGCCACAGGGCGACGCGCAGGAAATGCGCGGCACGGTGAAGTGGTACAACGCCGAGAAAGGCTTTGGCTTCATCTCGCCCGAGGGTGGCGGACGCGATGTCTTCGTCCATGCGACCGCGCTTGAGCGTTCGAGCCTGCCGCCGTTGAGCGAAGGACAGTCCGTGGTCATGCAGGTGGTGCAGGGGCGTAAGGGGCCGGAAGCCTCGACGCTCACCAACAGCTGAGGCCGGCGTACGTCCGGAGAGAGGGCCATGCTGCTTCGCCGCGAACGCGCGATGACCGGCATTGCCATCATGCTGGACGTCGCCTTTCACGCTAGCCGGACCGAGACGGTGAACGCGGCAGATATCGCCGACCGTCTCGGTCAAGCCCGAAGGGGGATCGAGCCGGTGCTGCAGTCGTTGTCGCGGGCCGGGCTCCTGGTGTCGGTGCGGGGACCGCGCGGCGGATATCGGCTCGGGCGACCTGGCCGTGACATCCTGCTGGCCGAGGTCATCGCTGCGGCGTTGGCGGAAGATCCGCCGACAGGGGCAGAGGTGCTGGTCGGCGGCCACTTGCACAACCTAGTGGTCAAGCCTCTGTGGATGCAGCTGGAGCAACTCTGCCGCGACCATCTCAGCCAGATCAGCCTCGCCGACCTCGTCAAGCGGGCCGCTGCGGCTGGGGTAAGGCGGCAAGCGCTGGAGCCGCTGAACTTCGTGATCTGACAGTTTCGAGCAGCCTCCGGTCTGATGGATCACGCTGTGATCCATTAGACCGGAGGTAAGCTGTTCCAGAAACACTCTTTTCCAGAGCAAGACATCCGTTCAGACGATGCCGCCTGAACGGATATTGCTCTAGTCTTGCGGCGGCATATTGCTTCTTCGGGCACCGGGCTCCAGCGAAAGCCTCGTGCCGCTGATGTCAGAAGGAAAGAGGTAGCCTCAGTCGGGCACCTGGCGCCGGCTTGAACAACTGATCCTCCAGCACTGTCGGTGCCGGCCCCTCTGCCGGGCTGCGGCCGGGCAGGCTGCGTTGCAGAATGGCGGGGCCGAAGGCCTGGCCGTTGCCTGGCGCCTGCGCCGGCGGCTCGATAGTCCGATCGGGCACTGGCGCACGCGCGCGGAACTCACGCGGCGCGAGCACGACAGCAGTATTAGAACGGCGCCGGCGTCTGGCGCTGGCGGCGGCAGCCGGTGCTGCCCAAAGGCCGAATAACGCGGCGAGCCCGGCCCGCAGGCACATCATGGCCCTGGCGAGGCCGGCAGCCGGTGCACGCCGCGGGAATCGCCCGGAGGATTGCCGGCCGGTGCGCCCAGCGGCTGACCCTGCCGCGCCTGCCAAGCCTGCAACGCCCAATGCACGGAGGGAAAGGCGATCTCCGCCCAGGGGATCTCGGCCCAATCGAAGAAGCGCACCTCCAGGCTTTCTGGTCCCGCCGCGACCTCAGGTCGCGCCAGCGCAGCACGAAAGATTACCTGCACCTGCCCGATGCGGGCGATCGAGTAGATGGCAAGCACGCCCTCAAGCGCGATCTCCGCGCCGGCTTCCTCACGGGCTTCGCGCTGCGCGGCCTCCTCCACGGTCTCGGCCATTTCCATGTAGCCGGCGGGCAGCGTCCAGAAGCCCCGCCGCGGTTCGATGGCACGACGGCAGAGCAGGATGCGGCCCGCCTCACTGACGACGCTGCCGACTACGATTTTGGGATTTTCATAGGCGATGAAGCCGCAATCCGGACAGGTGAGCCGTTCGCGGTCGTCACCTTCTGGAATCCGCCGGATGAATTCGATCATAGGCCAAGGATGCCGCCCAGGACGGGCCCTCGGCAAGCGGCGCCGGTGCGATGCGGTAACGCTACGGCCGCGACGACGGGCCGCACAATACAGAGTTCGCTGGGGATCACACTTTCAGATCGAGCAGGGAGCCGCGCGGCAGGGGCCGGGCGGGGGCGGGTGGAACTGCGTCCAGTTGGCGTTGCGCGGCGCTGCCTTCGGCCGAACCAATCCCAGCGGTCGGGGCGATGCCGCGCACCGGCCTTATATCGCCGGGCGGCGAGATAGCTGAGGCCGCGGAGGCAGCGAGTGAAGCAAGGGCAGGTGCGACGATCATGGGCCGAACCTTGCCTGGCGAAGCTGAAGATCCGGTTAATCAGCGCGGCGGCGGCCCCGCTGCCGCCAGCACTACTCAGGCGCCGGCCACCGCGGCACGCAGCGCGCGCCATACCGCCTCGGGCGTCGCCGGCATGGCCAGTTCGGCGCCGCCCAGCGCATCTCGCACCGCTGCCATCACCGTCTGCGGCGCGCCGATCGCACCTGCCTGACCCACCCCCTTCACGCCGAGCGGATTGGAGCCGGTCGGGTCCTCTCGCAGCACGATGGTCAGAGGTGGCAGATCGTCGGCCCGCGGCAGCGCGTAATCCATGCAGGAGGCCGTCAGCAATTGGCCGCTGTCGGGCGCGTGCAGAATGCGCTCCAGCAGGGCCTGTCCGATTCCCTGGGCAAGCCCGCCCTGCACCTGCCCCTCGGTCAGCAGCGGGTTGATCAGCCGGCCATAATCATCAACCGCGAGGTAACGCTGCAGCGTCACCACGCCGGTCTCGGAGTCGATCTCCACCTCGGCGAGATGCGCGCCGCTCGGGAAGGTGACGAGCTCGGAGAGGTTTTTCGCCTCGGTATCCAGCCCGGGCGCCATACCTTCCGGCAATTGCGCGGGATCGCGGGCCGCCAGGGCCAGCGCCGGCAGGTCTATGCCGCGATCGGTGCCCCGCACCCGGAAAGCGCCGCCGGCAAAATCGAGCTCGGCCACCGCGGCCTGCAGCAGATGCGCGGCCAGGCGGCGCGCCTTCTCCAGCATCGCCTCCATCGCCATGACCAAAGCGGTGCCGCCGACATGCAGAGACCGCGCGCCGCCATGGCCATTGCCGAAGGCCACGCTATCCGTATCCGCCTGCACGAAGCGAAAGCGTTCCTCTGGCAAGCCGAGCCATTGGGCGGCGAATTGCGGAAAGCTGGTCTCGAGACCCTGGCCGTTCGACTGGGTGCCGACCGCCAGATCCACCATGCCATCAGCGGCGAAGCGCACCGCCGCCCATTCCTGCGGCGCACCACGCGATGTCTCGAGGAAGCAGGCGATACCAAGGCCGCGCCGCTGCCCGGCTGCCTCGCTCGCCGCGCGGCGCGCGGCGAAGCCGGCGCGATCCGCCAGCGCCTCGAGATCGACGAGATTGGCGCCGAACCGGCCGGTATCCATCAGCATCCCGGTCGCGCTGCGATAGGGAAAGGCGGCGATCGCGTTCTGCCGGCGGATCGCCAGCGGATCGACGCCGAGCGCGCGCGCCGCCGCCTCCACCAGCCGTTCCGTCAGGTAGTTCGCCTCTGGCTTGCCCGCGCCGCGATACGCATCGACCGGCACGGTATTGGTGAAGACACCCCGCACCTCCAGCAGCACGGCGGGGATGGCGTATACACCGCCGATGGCAGTGGACACCGAATTGGTCGGGCAGCCCGGCCCATTGGCCGAGCAATAGGCACCGAGATCCGCAGCATAGCTGGCATGCAGGCCGAGGAAGTGGCCCTCGGCATCGAGCGCAAGGCGGGCCACCCCGTCATGGTCGCGGGCATGCACAGCGCCCTGGAATTCCTCGGCGCCGGTGGCGACCCAGGCGACGGGCCGGCCGAGCCGCCGCGCGGCGACGCAGAGCGCGACGTATTCGGGAAAGAGGAAATTCTTCATCCCGAAGCCACCACCAACATCCGGGCAATGCAGCCGGAAGGCGGCCTCCGGCAGGCGGAACACCTCGGCCAGCTGGGCACGGGTGCCATGCACGCCCATCCCCGTATGCAACAGGTCGAAGCGGCCCGCGGCGAAGCTGGCCAATGCGGCGCGGGGTTCGATCGGCGCGGCATGGATGCGCTGGTTGACGATCCGGCATTCCACAACATGGGCGGCGGCGGCGAAGGCCGCCTCGGTCGCGGCACGGTCGCCGCGCTCGAAGCGGAAGGCGAGGTTGCCGGGCGCCTCCGTCCAGATCTGTGGGGCTTCCGGGCGCAGCGCAACAGCGGCCCCGATCGCCGCCGGCAGCGGCGCGTAGTCGACGTCGATCGCTTCGACCGCATCGATCGCCGCGGCTTCGGTGGTGGCGACCACCAGCGCTACGGGTTCGCCAACGTGGCGGACGGTATCGACGGCCAGCGCGGCGCGGGGCGGAATAATCAGCGGCCCGAGGGTCGCGACCTTCACCGGGCAGGGCAGCGGCGCAAGGCCCTCGGCCGCCAGATCGGCACCGGTCAGCACCAGCAGCACGCCCGGCATGGCCCGCGCCGCAGTCGCATCGAGGCGGCGGATGCGGGCATGCGCGTGCGGGCTGCGCAAGATGACACTGCGGGGCGTGCCCGGCGGGATCAGGTCGGCTGTGAAACGCCCGGTCCCCGTCAGGAACCGCGCATCCTCCCGCCGCCTGCGCGACACTCCAATCGATCCCTCGGGCATGCTAAACTCCCCGCCGCATAGGCCCGAAGGTATAGCGCGATCAGGTCTTGATGTTCAGAATTCGCGCCGCGGTATCGCCGAGCACCGCCCGCTTCTGGGCGGCATTGAGGGAGCCGCAGGCAAAAATGTGATCCACCGGGTCAAGCTGCCACGGATAAGGGTAATCGCTGCCCAGCACGATCTGCGAGGCACCCACCTGCGCCTGGAGATGGCGGATCGCCTCCGGCGAGAAGACCAAGCTGTCGAACCACATCTGCTTCAGATACTCACTGGGCTTTTTCTTCAACTTGATGTTCGGATCGCAACCACCGGGATTGACCAGGCAGGCATGATCCTGGCGGTCGGCGTAGTGCGGCAGCCAACCACCGCCATGGGCGCTGATAATCTTGAGCTTCGGGAATTTATCGAGCGTCCCTTCGAAGATCAGCTTCGAGAGAGTGATGCTGGTCTCGGTCGGGTAGGCGACGGCGTTGGCGAGCCAGCCATTGCCGGCCAGCTGCGCGTTCAGCTCCGGCACCCCCTGCGGGTGGAAGAACAGCGCCGCACCAAGCTCCTCAGCCTTGGCCCAGACTGGGTGGAAGCGGGCGTCAGAGAAGGGCACGCCGGCGAGGTTGGTGCCGACCGCGGCACCCTTCAGCCCCTGGCTCTTCATCGCCCGCTCCAGCTCCTGCACCGCCAGCTGCGGGTCTTGCAGGGTGAGGGAGCAGAAGCCGGCGAAGCGATCGGGATGGGCGGCGCAAAGCTCGGCCATCTTCTCATTGTTGACCTTGACGATCTGCGCCGCGATGTCACGGGGACGGCGGTACCAGAACGGGTTCACCGAGAGCACTTCCATGTCCACCTTCTGGCGGTCCATGGCGGCGAGCCGGGTAGGGACGTCGATCGGCGCCTCGTTGGCACCACGCACGGCATTGACCAGCACCGAGCGGTCATTGTCGATCAGCGGCAGGACATCGAGGAAGACGCAATGCGCATGAACATCGATAGTCTTCACCCGCTTGCCGGCGACCTTCACCGCCTGACGCTGCGGCTGACCCGGCGCGGCGACCGCGTGCTTCAGGCCGCATCCGCAAAAGGCGATACCGCCCAGAAAGCCCCGGCGCGTGGCGTTCATAAGATCCTCCCCCAAGGTGATTTGCCGGAAGGCTCGCGCATTTCGCCGGGCAGCGCCAGTCAGTTTCCAGCGCGGCGATCAGCGCCGCCTCAGCCGGCGCCGGCCGGCAGGGCGTAGCCAGGGCAGGGCACCGCGCTTGGCGGCCGACCGGCCTCGCCCAGCAGTTCGAAGTCGAAGGGGGCGGCGGCCTCAGGGTCGAGGGTGACCACCACGGCCTGCACGTCGCGGTTCCCCGGGACCATCAAGCGCATCAGGTTGGGGGCCGATGCCAGCGGCCGGCTGTGGCGAAACAGATGCGTATCGCCATTGATGAGCAGCACTGGCTTGCCAAAGCGCGCCGCCAGGGGCGCAAGATCGGCCAGGAAGGCGCGATAGCCGCTGCCGTACCCGTGGCCACATGTCTGGCGGTAGAACATGTCTGCTTGCACCGCCAGAACGATCGCCCGGGTCGCCGGGCTCACGGCAGCAAAGGTCTCGGCCAGCCAGGCGCGATTGGCAACGTCACGGGCGGTGAATTCGGCCAGGGCGGTGGCGCCGTGCGGCAGGCTTTCCATGGCCTCCTCTCCGGGCTCGGCCGGGCGACCATTATTGCTGCCTGGGATGTGGATGGTCGCGAAGATGACGTTGTCGCGCGACCAACGGGCGTTCTCGACGGTCGGCTTGGCCTGCCGCTGCAGGGGCATGGGCCGCTGGCCTAGACTAAGGGCGTCCGGGAAGAAGCGGGTGCGCAGCAGGGCCAGCCGCTCCTGCGGGTCGAAGCGGCCGCCGCGATCCTGCCAGCAATCCACCCATTCATTGTCGCCGGGCGTGTAGATCAAGGGATGGTCGGCCAGGGTCATCCAGGAAAAGGCACGAAGTACCTTTTCATCGGTGCAGATTTCCGCGCCCCCCTTGGTATCACCGACGAAGATCGAGAAGGCGGGCCGAGCGGCATTGATCTGCGCCATCAACCGGGCGACCCGCCCTTCCTCGGCCGGGCAGCGATCCGGTGCGCCTGGCTGGCAATAGGGCATGTCGCCAAAGGCGACGAAGCGGATCGGCTCGGCCATCGCAGAGGCGGAGAACAGCAGAAAGGCAAAGATAATTAATATTTTCATTGGGCGGCTGGTACCTCGACGGCGCGGGGAGGTCCAGATTGAACCGCTGGCGCCGCCGGGCTAGGCGGCAACGGTGTTGCCCGATCTTCGCACCGCCGATTTCGATTTCGTCCTGCCCGAAGCGCAGATCGCCCAGACGCCTTTGCGCCCGCGCGATGCCGCGCGCCTACTGCTGGTGCGCGAGGACGGTCTTGCTGACCAAGGCATACGCGACCTGCCGACGCTGCTCGCGCCGGGCGATGTCATGGTTGTGAACGACACCCGGGTCATCCCTGCACGGCTTCGCGGCCGACGGGGCGCAGCGGCGGTCGAGATCATGCTGAACCGCGCCGAGGGCGGCGGCATCTGGCAGGCGATATGCCGCAATGCCCGCCGGCTGCGTGCGGGCGATCGGGTGGCGATCGAGGGCGCGACGCTGGACGCGATGGTGCTCGAACGGTTGCCGGGGGGTCTGGTGCGGCTCGATTTCGGACCTGATCCGGGGGCGCTGGCAGCGGCGCTGGACGCCGCCGGGGAAGTGCCGCTGCCACCCTATATCCATCGCCCCGATGGAGCACGGCCGGAGGATCGGGAGGATTATCAGACCGTCTTCGCCGCTCGCCCTGGCGCGGTGGCGGCGCCGACCGCCAGCCTGCATTTCACGCCGCGCCTGCTGGCGGCGCTGGAGGCGCGCGGCGTCCGGCTGGCAACCCTGACCCTGCATGTCGGCGCCGGCACCTTCCTGCCGCTACGTGCCGAGGACCCGCGCGACCATCGGCTGCACGCCGAATGGGGCGAGATCACGCCAGAGGCGGCAGACCTGATCAATTCGGCTCGCCCGGCTGGCAAGCGGATCGTGGCAATCGGCACCACGGCGCTCCGGCTGCTGGAGACAGCTGCGCTCGGCACCGAGGATCACTGGCATCCAGTCCGCCCCTTTCGCGGCCTGACCGATATCTTTCTGCTGCCCGGCCACCGTTTCCGCGCCGCCGATGTGCTGCTGACCAATTTCCACCTACCGCGGAGCACGCTGTTCATGCTGGTCTCAGCCTTCGCCGGGACGGCGCGAATGCGCGCGGCCTATGCCCACGCGATCACCGCCGGCTACCGCTTCTACAGCTATGGCGATGCCAGCCTGCTGTTCCCGGAGGACGCGCCATGACGCTGCATTGGCGCCTTGCCGGCCAGGAAGGCGCGGCGCGCGCGGGGATGCTGCACACCGCGCATGGCGAGGTGCCGACGCCGGTCTTCATGCCCGTCGGCACCGCCGGCACGGTCAAGGCGATGTCCGCCGATGCCGTGCGCGCGACCGGGGCGCGCATGGTGCTCGGCAATACCTATCATCTGATGCTGCGCCCGGGGGCGGAGCGCGTGGCCCGCCTCGGCGGGCTGCATGGCATGATGGACTGGCCGGGGCCGATCCTGACCGATAGCGGCGGCTTCCAGGTGATGAGCCTCGCCGCGCTGCGGAAGATGGAGGAGGGCGGCGTCACCTTCCGCAGCCATATCGACGGCAGCCGCCACGCGCTGAGCCCGGAGCGCAGCATCGAAATCCAGCACATGCTGGATGCCGATGTGACGATGTGCCTCGATGAATGCACGCCTTTCCCGGCGACGGAGGAACAGGCCGCCGCCTCGATGCGCCTGTCGATGCGCTGGGCGCGCCGCAGCCGCGACGCCTTCGTGCCGCGCCCGGGCTATGGGCTGTTCGGCATAGTCCAGGGCGGCGTCTTTCCCGCGCTGCGCGCGGAAAGCGTCGCGGCGCTGACCGCGATCAGCTTCGAAGGCTATGCGGTGGGCGGGCTGGCGGTGGGCGAAGGGCAGGCGGCGATGCTGGCGGTGCTGGACGCCACCTGCCCGCTGCTGCCGGCGACCCAGGCGCGCTACCTGATGGGGGTCGGCACGCCGGACGATATCCTGGGCGCGGTGGAGCGCGGCATCGACATGTTCGACTGCGTGATCCCGACGCGCAGCGGCCGCACCGGTCGGGTCTATACGCGGCGCGGTGTGCTGAACATGCGCAATGCCCGCCACGCCGATGCGACCGGCCCGATCGATCCCGGCTGCGCCTGCCCCGCCTGCGCGCGGCATTCGCGCGGCTACCTGCACCACCTGATCAAGGCGGCGGAGATGCTCGGCCCGATGCTGCTGACCTGGCACAATATCCAGTACTATCAGGACCTGATGCAGGGGATTCGCGCGGCGATCCTGGAAGGCCGCTTCGCGGCGTATGCCGCAGCACTCAGGGCGGGATGGGAGGCAGCGGACGCATGACCGAAGCAAGGACCGACACTACCGGCCTGACCCTGCTTGGCCAGCCCGCGGCGCTGCCCGCCTCGCCGGAGGCGGCGATCCTGGAACGCGTGCCCAACCCGCATCCAGGCACGCGCTATCTGGTGCGCTTCGCGGCGCCGGAGTTCACCTCGCTCTGCCCGCTCACGGGCCAGCCGGATTTCGCGCATCTGGTGATCGACTACGTGCCGCGCGACTGGCTGGTGGAAAGCAAGTCGCTCAAGCTCTTCCTCGGCGCCTTCCGCAACCACGGCGCTTTCCATGAGGCCTGCACGGTCGCGATCGGCAAGCGGCTGGAAGCGACGCTGGCGCCGGAATGGCTGCGGATCGGCGGCTATTGGTATCCGCGCGGCGGCATCCCCATCGACGTCTTCTTCCAGACCGGCGCGCCACCGGACGGCGTCTGGATCCCCGACCAAGGCGTCGCGCCTTACCGGGGGCGTGGCTAGAGCATGCTGCGTTCACATACGTTCACGCAGCCCGCTCTAGCATGTGTTGGATCGCGCGATTCAGCGCCTTCGGCGATTCCGCCTCAACGCATCGCGCTCTAGCCCCGCGCGCCGGTCACCCGGAGCGCGGCCTGCACGCGGTCGCGCTGGAAGGCGATGACCTCCGCCAGTTCCGCCGCCGAGCCATAGCGCGGCACGATTCCCGCACTCCGCAGCCGCTCCGCCATCTCCGGCCGCGCCGCGACCTCGGCGACCACCGCCGCGACGCGATCGCGCGCCGCCGCCGGCATGCCGCGCCAGCCAAACAGGGCCGTGAACGGGTCGTATCGCAGATCGGCGAATCCCGCTTCCTCGACCGTCGGCACCTCAGGCAGTGTCGGCGCGCGGGTACCGGACGTCACCGCCAAGGCGCGCAGCCGCCCCTCCCGGATCGCGCTCATCGCCGGCGTCAGCGGCAGCACGCCGAGCTGGATGCGACCCGCAGCCAGATCGAGCACCGCCGGGGGCGATCCCTGGTAGGCGACGAAGGTCGCATCCAGCCCGCGCTCCGCCATGAAGCGGCGCACGTCGAGCTCGGCATAGCCCGGCACCGAATACCAGTTCGCCGCGCCCGCATTGGCCTTTATCCAAGCCACGAGGCTACGGAGGTCGCTCACTGGCAGCGACGCCGGTGCGACCCAGGCGAGATACTCGCTGCCCAGGATCGCGATCGGCACCAGCTGAGCCTCCTCGTAGGGCAGCCGCCCGGTGAAGGTGTAGGGCACGGTGGACGCGATGCCGGTCGCGCCAAGCAGCAGCGATTCCCCGGCCCCAGCCTGCGCATGGGCCTGCGCCGCCAGCACCGATCCCGCGCCGGGCCGACTCTCCACGGGGAAGGGCTGGCCCAGGCGCTGCGCCAGCGCGTCCGACAGGATGCGCGCCATCAGGTCGATCCCCGACCCCGGCGCGCCGGAATTGATCAGCCGGACCGGGCGGTCCGGCCAGGGCGCCTGCGCATGCGCGGCGCTGGCCGCGAAGCTTGTCGCGATACCGAGGATGCTGCGTCGGTAGATGTGGGGTGACATGGGTGCTCTCCTTCCGGTCACGCGCGCCGCGGCGGTCGGCGGCCGGCCCCGGGACGCGCGTGGAGTTCATGGGCATCGACCAGGCGGGCGAGCAGCCTCAGCAGCGTCTCGGCCTCGGCCTCGGTGAGGGGGGAGAGCAGCATCGCGGCGACGGCGCGCGAGCGCTGCGAGACCTGCGTGACCAACGCCTGCCCGGCCTCGGTCAGCGAGAAAGCGTTGGCGCGGCCATCCTCAGGGTGCGGCTTCCGGTCGACCAGGCCGCGCGCCTCGAAGGCCGCGAGCGCCTGGCCGGTGGAGGTCGCATCGACCCCGATCGCCGAGGCGAGCCAGTTCCTCTCCATCCCCGGTGTGTCGCGAAGCTGGACCAGCAGCCCGGAATGCCAGGGCGCGCCGAGGCCGAATTCGCCGAGCGCCTCCGCCTGCAGCGTCGCCGCGACCTGCCAGAGGCGCCGGGCGAGGTATTGCGGCACCTGGCGATGGATGGTGGGGATCGGCAGTTTCGGTGCGGGGGCGACGGGGCAGGTCATATACGAAGAATACTTCGCGGTTGTCTGCTCCGTCAAGGAAGAATTCTTCGCATATCGACAATGCTCCGCCCCGGTCCCATCTGCGCTATAAGCTTCCCTCGCCATGAATCCCCGCCACGACATCCGCGCCAAGGCGCTCGAGATCGGCTTCGACGCCGTGGGCTTCGCGCGCGCCGACCTCGCGCCGGAAACGCGCGCCCGCTTGATGCGCTTCCTGGCGGAGGGACAGCATGGCGGCATGGGCTGGATGGAATCGCGCGCCGAGCAGCGGGCGCACCCCCGCGCGCTCTGGCCCGAAGCAGCCAGCGTGATCTGCCTGGGCCTGACCTACGCACCCGACAGCGATCCCCTGGCGACGCTGTCGCGACGCGACCGCGCGACCATCAGCGTCTATGCTCGCAACCGCGACTACCATGACGTTGTGAAGGCGCGGCTGAAGCAGATCGGCCAATGGATGGCGCACCGCTTCAGGGGCAGCGCGCTCAAGGTCTTCGTGGATACTGCACCGGTGATGGAGAAGCCGCTGGCGCAGGCGGCCGGGCTCGGCTGGCAGGGCAAGCACACCAACCTCGTCTCTCGCGCGCATGGCTCCTGGCTGTTCCTCGGCGAAATCTTCACCAGCCTCGATCTCGCCCCGGACGCGGCCGAGGCCGACCATTGCGGCAGCTGCGACGCCTGCCTGCGGGCCTGCCCGACCGATGCCTTCCCCGCGCCCTATCGGCTGGATGCCCGCCGCTGCATCTCCTACCTCACCATCGAGCATCGCGGGCCGATCCCGGAGGCGCTGCGTCCGGCGATGGGCAATCGCATCTATGGCTGTGACGATTGCCTGGCCGTCTGTCCCTGGAACAAATTCGCGCAAAGCCATCACGAGCCCGCCTTCGCCCCACGCGCCGAACTGACTGCGCCGCGGCTAACCGACCTCGCCAGGCTGGACGATGCGGCGTTTCGCGCGCTCTTCGCCGGCAGCCCGATCAAGCGCATCGGGCGCGATCGCTTCGTGCGCAACGTGCTGATCGCCATTGGCAATTCCGGCCTGCCCGGGCTGGCCGAGGCCGCCCGCGCCCTGACCGAGGATGCCGATCCGGTAGTCGCCGAGGCCGCCCGATGGGCGGTGCTACGCCTTTCAGTGGCCGGCTGAACGGCTCGTGCAAGTGGCCAAATTTTTTGGCCGCTCATATAAGTTTTTTCTGGCCCTCATTTGCCAGGCGAAAACCCCCGTTTTCCTGGGCTGCGCGGCTTGGGGCGCGGCACCCATTCGGGCGCTTGGCACGAATCAACGCCTCGTGCCGTTGGTATCACTCACCGTCGGCCGAACATCCGCTCCAGCTCAGCGGCGCCCAGGCGCAGGAAGGTCGGCCGACCATGCGAGCAGGTCGCCGCCCGCGGGGTCTGCTCCATCTGCCGCAGCAACGCCGCCATCTCCGGCGGGGTGAGCCGCCGCCCGGCGCGGATCGAGCCATGGCACGCCAGCCGGGCGATTGCCGCATCCAGCCGGGCGGCGAGCGAGAGCGCCTCGTGCGTCTCAGTCAGTTCGGCAGCAAGATCGCGCAGCAACGGTGCCGGATCGGCCGGGCCCAGCAGCGCGGGCAAGGCCCGCACCAGGATCGCGCCGGGGCCGAAGCCCTCGATTTCCAGCCCCAACCGACCAAGCGGCTCGGCGAATTCCAATAGCCGGGCGCAATCCCCTGCCGGCAATTCGACCACCCCCGGCAGCAGCAGCGGCTGCGACCGAACCCCGCCGGCTATCAGCTGGGCGTGCAGCGCCTCATGCGTCAGCCGCTCATGGGCAGCATGTTGATCCACCAGCACCAGCGCCCCATCCGGCGCCTCCGCGAGGATATAGGTCTCAAGCAATTGCCCGAGCGGCCGGCCGAGCGGCTGCGCGGCGGCGGTGGCCGGATCGGCCGTGATCGCCGCCTCGGGCCCCGCTTCGGCCGGTGCCAGCGGGCGCATCCCCGCAGGCGCCAGGGCCAGTTGCAATTCGGCCAGACCACTGGCCGTGCTGGCGGGCGCAGGCTCGCGCGGCCGCCAGCCCGACCAACCACCCAACGCAGGTCGATATTGGGTCAGGGCCGGTGCGGTCGAGGCCCCGCCTGCCCCGATGCCCAGTGCCCGGCGCAGCGCCGAGATCAGAAAGCCACGCACCGCCGCCTCGTCACGGAAGCGCAGCTCAGTCTTCATCGGATGCACGTTCACATCGACCGCATCTGGCGGCAGGTCGAGGAAGAGCGCCGCCGCCGGATGCCGGCCGGCGGCGATCACTTCGCGATAGGCGACGCGTAGCGCGACGCGGAGCAGCGGGTCACGCACAGGGCGCCGATTGACCACCAGATGCTGCTCAGAGGCCGTCGCCCGGGTATAGGCCGGCTGTGCCGCCTGCCCGACCAGCGTCAGGGCGCCGCTGCCGCTCGCCTCGACCGGCAGCGCAGCCGCGGCGAAATCGGCGCCGAACAGGGCCGCGATGCGCCCATTGCGATCCGCCGGCGGCAGCACCAGCGCCTCACGCCCCTCGTTCAGCACGCGGAACCCCACCTCCGGCCAAGCCATTGCAAGGCGGCGCAGCGTCTCGATCGCAGCCTCCGCCTCAGCGCGCGCGCTTTTTAGGAATTTTCGCCGCGCCGGCACGGCGTGGAACAGGTCGCGCATCTCGACCCGGGTCCCGGGCGCGCCTGAGGCCGGCATCACCGCGCCCTTGCGCCCGGCTTCGACCATCAGGGCATGCGCATCGCCGCCGGCCGGCCGACTGGTGAGGGTCAGCCGAGCAACGGCGCCTATGGAGGGCAGCGCCTCGCCCCGGAAGCCCAGGGTCGCGATGCGGAACAGCATTGCCTCCTCGGCAAGCTTGGAGGTGGCGTGGCGCTCGACCGCAAGCGCCAGATCCTCGGGCGGCATGCCATGGCCGTCATCCTCGACCAGCACCCGGTCGATCCCACCGCCTTCTAGCGTCACTGTAATCCGCCGCGCCCCAGCATCGAGCGCGTTCTCGACCAGCTCCTTCACCACGGCAGCCGGGCGCTCCACCACCTCGCCGGCGGCGATGCGGTTGGCGGTCGTCTCGGGGAGGAGCCGAATCGGCATGGGACATCCTAGCCCAAGCGGCATCGGGCTTCAGCCCTCTTGGAGCGCCCGCAGCAGCCCAGCGGTAGAGCCGTCATGCCCGACCGTCATGGGCGCGCCCGGCGCGAGCGCCGCGAGGAGCGGTCCGCAGAGCTGCTTGCCGAGCTCCACCCCCCATTGGTCGAAGGCGTTGATGTCCCAAAGCGCGCCAAGGCAGAAGACCTTGTGCTCATAGAGTGCCACGAGCTGCCCAAGGGTGAAGGGGGAAAGCCGCGGCAGTATCAGCGTCACGGATGGCCGGTCGCCGGGGAAGATCTTGTGCGGCAGCAGCCGCGTGATCTCGGCCTCACTGGCCCCGGCCGCGGCCATCTCCGCCCGCACCGCCTCGGCATCCTTGCCCCGCAGCAGCGCCTCCGCCTGGGCGAGGCCGTTGGCGAGCAGCATCCGATGGTTCTCGGCGTAGGCGTGATCCGGCGCGCGCACCAGCAGGATGTCGCAGGGCACAGGCGTCGTACCCTGGTGCAGCAGCTGCATGAAGCTGTGCTGGGCATTAGTGCCCGGCTCCCCAAACACCACGGGCCCGCTGGCCCGCGTCAACGCCGCGCCGGTCAGGGTCACCCGCTTGCCGAGGCTTTCCATCTCCAGCTGCTGGAGATGTGCCGTTAACCTGGCCAAGCGTTCGTCATAGGGCAACACGGCGCGGGCCGGATAACCGAGACCGTTGACGTGCCACAGTTCGACCAGCGCCAGCAGCAGCGGCAGGTTCGCCTCCTCCGGCGCGGCGAGGAAATGCGCATCCATCGCTCGCGCGCCCTCGAGCAGCGCGGCGAAGGCCTCCCAGCCGAGCGCAAGCGCGATGGATAGTCCAATCGTCGACCAGAGGGAGAAGCGCCCGCCGACCCAGTCCGCGAAGGGAAAGACATGCGCGGGAGCGATGCCAAAGGCCGCCGCTGCATCCAGGTTGGTCGACAGTGCTGCAAGCGGCAGCGCCGGATCCGGCCCCAGCGCGGCGCGGAGCCAGTCGCGCACCAGCGCCGCATTGGCCATCGTCTCCTGCGTCGTGAAGGTCTTGGAGGCGATCAGCACCAGAGTGCGGCGCGGATCGAGGCGGGGTGCCAGCGCCGCCCAGGCATGCGCATCGACATTCGCCAGGTAATGCGCCCTGAGCGGCGCCCCCGGCGTCCACAGCGCGCGGGTGACCATGGCCGGGCCGAGATCCGAGCCGCCAATGCCGATATTCACCACATCGGTAAAGCGTTCCCCGGACGGACTCCGCAGCGTGCCGCCATGCACCGCGGCGCAGAACGCCCGCATCCGCGCCAGCGTCTCGGCGACCGAAGTGGCTACCGGCTGGATAACACCGTCGGCACCCCGCTGATGATAGGCCTCGCCTGGTGCCGCGCGCAGCGCCAGGTGCAGCACGGCGCGGCGCTCGGTCGCATTGATCGCCTGGCCAGCGGCCATGGCGGCGCGCTGGCCCGCGACGTCCTGCACCCGGGCGAGTTCAAGAAGGGCCGCCAGCACGCGATCATCGATCGCGGTCTTGGAGAAATCGAGCAACAGCCCATCCAAGCGGCGCGAAAAACGCGCGAAGCGGTCCGGCGCGGCAGCAAAGAGCGGGCGGATGCTGGACGGAGGGCTGCCATCCGCGCGCTGTGTGGCAGCCAGCCGCGCAATTTCTGCCCAGGCCGCCGTGACCAGGGCCGGCGTGCCCAGAGCCGCTTCTCCTGACATGCCTGCCTCCCCCCCACCTGTCGGATAGGCTGGGCAGGCGCCGGCGTCTACAGCCCTTGCGGCTGCCCGGCGACGACCGCCGCCAGGGCCTCCGGCCGCAGCAGCCGGCGGGCGACCGCCGCCAATCGTGCCTGATCAAGCGCAGCGAGCCGCGCCGGGCGATTGGCCAGCCAATCCAGCGGCCGATCATTGCGGCGGAGCGCCAGAAGCGTGTCGGCGATGCGACGGCTATCGGTGAATTGCAGCGGCATCGAGCCGGTCAGATAGGCAAGCGCGTCCGCCCGTTCCGCTTCGGTCGGCCCGTCCTTGGCCATGCGCGCCCATTCGTCACGCGTGACTTTCATCGTCTCCGCCACCCGCGCATTCTCGGTGGCGACCGAGCCGATGATGACGCCTTCGCCGAAGACCAGATCGAGCCCCGCGCCGATGCCATAGGCAAGGCCGCGCGTCTCCCGCACCGCATGCATAAGCCGCGAGGCGAAGCCGCCGCCGGCCAGGATGCGGAGGACGACCTGCGCCGCCTCCCAGTCCGGATCGCGGGCAGCGAGGCCATCCTGGCCGAAAATCACCGAGGATTGTGGCGAGGCAACCTCGATCACCTTAGTACCAAAGTCGCGGAAGGCCGGCAGCCGTGCCGGGGCGGGCGGCGCACCGGGCGGCAGGTCGGCGAAAAGCTGGCCGAGCCAGGATGTGAGTTCAGCCGCGGTGATGTCGCCAGCGACGGCGACCAGCAGGCCGTCCTGGCGGAGCTGGCGTGCGAGCACCGCCGGCAGCGCCTCGGCCGGCATGGCCGCCAAGCTCTCCGGCGTACCGCTTACCGAACGCCCAGCGGGATGGTCAGGATAGGCCGCCGCCCAGAAGGCGCGGGCCGCCTGTCCACGCGGCGTCTCCAACGCCCGGCGGGCGGCGGCGACACCACGCGCGCGCACGCGGGTCAGAGCGTCAGCATCGAACCGTGGCGACCGCATGGCCAGGCGGGCGAGGCGTATCGCCTCTGGCAACGCCTGGGTCAGGCAGCGAAAGCCGCCTTCAAAACTGTCGCGGTCGGCGCCAAAGGAGAGCCCGATCGCCGTATCGCGCAGCGCATCGGCGAACTCGGTTGCCGGCAACGTCCCAGCGCCTTCCAGCAGCATCGCCGCGGCAAAGGCGGCCGCCCCTTCCTGGCCTGGCGGGTCCAGCGCCGCGCCACCCGGCCAGGACCAAGCGATGGAGACGACGGGGACGGCGTGGTCCTCAACCAGCCAGGCGTTGATTCCGCCCGCGGCAACGGTTTGGATGGGGAGCGAAAAGCCGCTCGGCGTGGCGTCGCTCATGCCCGGCCTCGCGGGGCGGGGACGCCTTCCGGCAGCAGCCAGCCGGTCGTCGTCGGCGCTCCCGCGAAGACGCCGCGCAGCGCGGCCGTGGCCTGGGCCAGGGTCACGGCGCGCAGATGCGCCGGCCAGTATTCCACCGTCTCCAGCGACAAGCCGCAGGCCAAGGCGCTGCCGAGCAGCCGCGGTGCGGCGCCGAGCCCATCGAGAGCGAGCAATGCGCCGGCGGTCATCTGGCGGATTGAGCGGGCCAGCTCGGCCTCGCTCGGCCCCTCCTGGACCAGCCGGTCGATCAGCGCATCGATGGCGACCTCAAGCCGCTCGGGCGCCACATCGGGGCGCGGCGTCGCGCTCAGCATGAAAGCGCCGACCCCGACGGCCTCGCTGTCGAAGCCAGCACCGGCCGAGGTGGCCAGGCCGGTCTCGACCAGCGCCCGGTGCATCCGGCTGCCCTGGCCACCGCCCAGCAGATGCGCCACCGCCTCCAGCGCCCAGGCCGCCTGCGGCGAGCCCCAGGTCAAGGTCGGCGCCATGGCGGAGCGCAGGAAACTCGCCTCCCGCACATTCGGATCGTGGCGGATCAAGCGCGCCTCGGTCGGCGCCGCGGCTGGCGCGGCGCGATCGCGCGGCGTGACCGGACGGGCGGGAATCGACCCGTAATGCTCCTCGACCAACGCGCGCAGGCGGGCCTCGGTAACGTCGCCGGCCACCACCAGCACGGCGTTCCCGGGGGCGTAGCGGCGGCTGTAGAAGGTCTGCAGGTCATCGCGTTCAATCGCCCGGATATCGCTTTCCCAACCAATGATCGGCCGGCCGCGCCAGCTCTCCGGGCCGAATAGGGCTGCCTCGAAGGCTTCGTAGAAGCGGGCGCGCGGGCTGCTATCGGTACGCTGACGCCGCTCCTCGAGGATCACCGATCGCTCCGGCTCGATGGTCTCGGGCGGCAGCAGCGGACCGGCGAAGCGATCCGCCTCCATGCCCATGACCAAGGGCAGGCGTGAGGCCTCGACCGTCTGGTGATAGGCGGTGACGTCGCGGGAGGTAAAGGCATTGTCCTGGCCTCCCTCGCGCGCGACAACGAGGGAGAAGGCGCCCGGGGCAACCTTGGAGCTGCCCTTGAACATCATGTGCTCAAGGAAATGCGCAGTGCCGGATTTGCCGGGCGCATCCTCGCCGGCACCGGCGGCATAGAACAGGTAATGAGCCACCACCGGCACCCGGCGGCTTTCCGCAAGGACCACGCGGAGCCCGTTCGGCAGCGTCCAGGCGCTGGCGCCGAACAGCGGCCGGTCGCCGGGTGATGCGGCCGGCGGGCTGGCGTGCAAGGCGGGGGCAACAAGCGTCGCCGGCAGGGCGGCAGCAGCGGCGATGGTGGTCCGGCGGGTCATGGAGGGCATGACTTGCATGTGGGCCGCCCCCGGCCGCCTGCCAATCCCGCCGCGCGGCCATACGCCGTCAGAAAATACTTTCCCAGACCCGGCGGAATGGATTGCTGCTTTGCGTCCGCTGGATAACCGGGGTGCTACCGTCCGAAACATCGCGGCCAAGGGCGGCGTTCTCACGCAGCCGGGCCGCTTCGCGCGTGCTGTCTACAGCAGCCCCAGGCACGTCCGGCGCCTTCCAGAACATTAGCCGATCAACCAAGCCGCGATCGGGCTGGTCGAGCTTCAGGCTTTCGCGGTCTACCTGGGCCCGGATATCCGGGTTTGTCGGCCGGCCAGCCTGGGCTACCAGCGCGTTCTCGGCGGAGCTGGGCCGGGTGGTGCGGCCGGCGCGGGGGTTCAGCGCCAGGGTGGGCACCAGCGCGGTCTCGGCCGCCTGCCGCGGCGAGAGCTCGTTCGGCCGGGGGCTGCCGGGCTGCGGCGTCGGCAGCTCACCGATCGACGGTGGCATGGAAAGCGGTGCCCGGGTCGTCACTTGGAACTCGTCCGGGGCGTCACGGGTGAAGCCGAAGCTACGCTGGGTGCTGGTGCCGCAGGCGGTGAGCGCCAGGGCAGCCAGCGCGGACAGCAGGGGGGCGCGGGGGCTCATACTCTCAATCTTTAGGCCCGGCGGGGCGGCGGAACAAGGCATCCGCCAGCAGGACGGCAACGCCGCAAACGATCCCGGCATCGGCAATATTGAAGACATACCAATCCCAGCCCCAGGCATGGGCGCGGAGGAAATCCACCACCGCGCCGAAACGCAGCCGGTCGATGACATTGCCGATGGCCCCGCCGACGATGGCGCCCAGGGCGAGGGCCACGAGGCGGGTTTCCGCCCGCGCCATCCAGCGCAGCAGGAACAGGGCGATGCCGCCGGCCAGCAGCGCGAGGAGGAGATGGTTCAGCGGCCCATCCCCAGAAAGGAGGCCAAAGGTCACGCCGCGGTTCCAGACCATGGTGAGGTCGAGCCCGAAGGGCCCGGCCGCCAGCACCGGTTGATTGCCCCGCGCCGGGAGGTCGAGGCTATGGAGCACCCACCATTTGCTGGCCTGATCGACAAGCAGGAGCAGCGCCGCGAGCGGCAAGCCCTGGCGCAGCCGGCCGAGCCGGGTGGGCGCAACAGCCACAGCGCTGCTCATGCCGCCTCAACCACTGCCTCGCAGCGGCGGCAGAGCCCGGGATGCACGGCGGCGGCGCCGACCTCGGGAAGCACCCGCCAGCAGCGCTCGCATTTTGTGCCAGGCGCCAGTTCGACCTGCGCCGCGACCGCCGGCCCTGCAGCCAGCGTCATGCCAGAGGTGATACAGGTCTCCGCCCAGCCCTCAGCAGTGAGCAGCCCGGCCTCGGCGGCCGGCAAAGCGAGGTGCGGTGCGGCCTGCAGAGCGGCGCCGATCCGCCCTTCCCGCCGCGCGGCTTCGAGGGCGGCAGTTACCGCGCCGCGCACTTCCCGTACCCGCGTCCATTTCGCCGCCAGCGTAGGATCCTTCCAGCCTTCCGGGACGAAGAAGAAATCGATCAGGTGGACGCTGCCCGTATCGTCGGGGAAGCGGGCCAGCCAGGCTTCCTCGGCGGTGAAGACCAGCACCGGCGCTAGCCAAGTGCAGAGGCAGCGATGCAGGATATCCAGCACGGTGCGCGCCGCCCGCCGGCGCGCACTGGCCGGTGCGTCGCAATAGAGCGCATCCTTGCGGATATCGAAGTAAAAAGCCGAAAGATCAGTGGCACAGAAATTATGGATTTCGGGGAAGACCCCGGTCCAATCATAATCATCGGCCGCGCGGCGGATGCGGGCATCCAGCTCGCCCAGCCGGTGGAGGACCCAGCGCTCCAACTCGGGCAGTTCGGCATAGGGAACTGTCTCGGCCGGGTCAAAGTCCTTCAGACTGCCCAGCAGCCAGCGCAGCGTATTGCGGATGCGCCGGTACAGCTCCGCCTGCTGCTTGAGGATTTCCGGTCCGATCCGCAGATCCTCGGCAGTATCCGCGTTCATCACCCAAAGCCGGAGGATATCGGCGCCGTACTGCTTCATCGCCTCCTGCGGAGCGGTGACGTTGCCGAGCGACTTCGACATCTTCCGCCCCTGCTCATCCAAGACAAAGCCGTGCGTCAGGATGGCGCGGAAGGGTGCCACACCATTGGTGCCGACCGATTCCAACAGCGAGGAATGGAACCAGCCGCGATGCTGGTCGGAGCCTTCCAGGTAGAGATCGGCCGGGAAGGGCAGGCCGTGATCCGGCAGCACGAAGGCATGGGTGGAGCCGCTTTCGAACCAGACATCGACGATGTCCATTACCTGCTCATAGGCCGCCGGGTCGCGCCCGGAGCCGAGGAAGCGGGCGGCCGCGCCGGGCTGGTACCAAGCATCCGCCCCTTCCGTCCGGAAGGCCTCAATGATGCGGTCCAGCACCGCAGGGTCGCGCAGCGGCTGGCCGGTGGCGCGTTCGACGAAGACGGCGATGGGGACGCCCCAGGCACGCTGGCGGCTGATGCACCAGTCCGGCCGCGCGGCGACCATGCTGCCGATGCGGTTGCGCCCCTGGTCGGGCACGAAATGCGTGGCATCGATCGCCGCCAGCGCCTTGGCGCGGATCTGCCGCGCATCATCCATGGCGATGAACCATTGTGGCGTCGCGCGGAAGATCACCGGCTTCTTCGACCGCCAGCTATGCGGATAGCTGTGCGTGAGCTTCGATTTCGCGACCAGCGTGCCGGCGGCTTCGCAGGCGGCATAGACCGCGTCATGCGCCTTGAAGACGTGCAGCCCAGTAAAGCCCGGCGATTGCGTGGTGAAGGTGCCGTCGTCGTTCACCGTCTCCGGCACCGTCAGGTTGTGCGCGCGGCCAAGGTCGAAGTCGTCCTCACCATGGCCGGGGGCGATGTGGACAAAGCCGGTCCCGGCCTCGGTCGTC
>CAITYE010000399.1 GCA_903896535.1 uncultured Paracraurococcus sp. | reverse complement strand
CGCAACGCGACGCTGCAAGGCGCCTATCTGATCCTCGCTGCCCGCGCGCTTGGCCTCGATTGCGGGCCAATGAGCGGCTTCGACAACTACAAGGTGGACGACGTCTTTCTGGCGGGCACCCATTGGCGGGCGAATTTCCTCGTCAATCTCGGCCATGGCGAGGCATCGGCGCTGCCCCCCCGCCAGCCGCGGCTGAGCTTTGAGGAAGCCTGCCGGCTTGAATAGCCACCTGCGACCGGAGTGCCTCCGATGAACGGAGCCCAATCCTTATTCAAGGCGCTGGTCGATGCCGGCGTCTCCACCTGCTTCGCCAATCCCGGCACCTCCGAGATGCAACTGGTCTACGAGATTGGCTTGACCGATCAGGTCCGCCCCGTGCTGTGCCTGCACGAGAATGTCGCCACCGGCGCCGCCGATGGCTATGGCCGCATGACCGGCAAGCCGGCCTTCACCCTGCTGCATGTCGGCAGTGGCTTCGCCAATGGCATGGCGATGCTGCACAGTGCCGGGCGCGCGCATACGCCGTTGATCAACGTGGTCGGCGCCAATGCCACCTACCATCAGCTGCATTATCCGGAACATGAGCTGATCGGCGGCCATGTTACCGACCTCGCGCGCATCGTCTCGCACTGGTCGCAGGAAGCGCGCAGCGCCTCGCACCTCGGCGAGTTGGGGGCGGAGGCGGCGATGCTGGCGCAGGCCGGCCGCGTCTGCACCATCGTCGCGCCGACCGATTGCCATTGGGAGACCGCCCGCCCGCCGCCACCGCCGCGCCCGGCGCTGCCGCGGCCGGAGACGGCGCCGGCGGCGATCGCCGAAGCCGCTGACTTGCTCGGCAATGGCCGCCGCACCGGCCTCGTCATTGGCAATCTCGCCCTGCATGGCCCGGCGCTTGAGACCGCCGGGCGGATCGCCGCGCATTGTGGCGCCACCCTGCTGACCGAGACCTTCCCCTCCAGCCATCTCGCCCGTGGCGAAGGCCGGCCGCTGGCCATTGAGATGCCGTACGCGCTGGAGATGGCGATCACCTTCCTCGCCCCCTTCGAACAGCTGATTTTCGTCGGTGCGCTGTTCCCGGTGACGACCTTTGCCTATCGCGACAAGCCGGTGGTCAAGAGCCCGCCAGGCTGCACCCTCTTTGCCCTGGCCTCGCCGGAACAGGACCTGCCGCGGACGCTCGCCGCGCTGGCCGTCGCCACCGGCGCGACTGCGCCGGCCCCCTGCCAGCCGCGCTTGGCCACGGCGGCGCCGAGCGGCGCGCTCTCCGGTGCCAGCATCGGCCAGAGCCTTGCCGCGCTGCTGCCCGATGACGCCATCCTGGTCGATGAGGCGCTCAGCAATTCGCCGCCCCTCTTCGCGGCCACCAAGGGCGCCCGGCGGCACGATTATATCAACACGCTGACCGGTGGTGCGATCGGTGGCGGCCTGCCGATGGCGCTGGGCGCGGCCATCGCCTGCCCGGGCCGCCAGGTCATTGCGCTGCAGGCCGATGGTAGCGCGATGTATACGGTGGCCGCGCAGTGGTCGATGGCGCGTGAGCAGGTCGATGTGGTCGCCATCATCCTGAAGAACGATGCCTATGCCACGCTGGGCCTGGAAATGGCGCGGGTGCGGGAGGGCGCGCTGAACCCCCGCATGCACGCCATGCTCGAACTCGGCCAACCCTCGCTCGACTGGGTGAGTATCGCCACCGGCATGGGCGTCCCCGCCCGCCGCGTCACCACGGCCGAGGGCTTCCATGCCGAGCTAGCCGCGGCACTGGCAGCACCAGGGCCGCACCTCATCGAATGCCCGGTCGACCCGCCCGAGGGCTGGCAGGCACTGGAGGAGCGCATCTACCGCGAACGCTGACGCGGGCGGCCGCCAGCACGCGGCCAAGGGAAGCGTGGTTTGCCGCGTGCCGAATGCCCGGCTGGGCGCCGTGGTCAATGCAGCGCCGCCCAGGAAACCGGAGATTTCCGCCCGGCGATTGAGGGCCGGAAAAAACAATACGAGCGGTCACAGGATTTGACCGCTGGTATCAGATCAGCTTGCCCTCGAAGGGTGGAACCAGATCGGGGGCTTCAAATTCGATCACCCAGAGATCGGGGTCGCGCTGCACCTGCCGCGCCACATAGGCATCGGCCGTGGCCTCATCGACCGGGGTGCCGCCGCTGCCGCGCAGCCAGGCCGCCTTGCCATCGGCCTCGCGCACCTGACTGAGCACGATGAAGCCCTCCCGCCCGCGCAGTACGCAGAGGATGCCGCCCGAATCGGGGTCCCCCTTGCGCACCACCGTGCCGCTGCGCCCGCTGATATCAGCCAGCCGCAGCGCCATTGAAACCCAGATGCCAGCCTTCACACGCGCTTCCATAAGGCCCATAGGCCAGAGCCAAGCCCGCTCGGCAAGTCTTCGCCGCGGGCAAGGTGACGGGAAAGCGATGACCGAGCGCAAGATGACCGAGGCGCAACGCGCCTATGAAGCCAAGCGCGCCGCCAAGGCGGGGCTGTCCCTGGACAAGTGGCTGGCCCAAAAAGCCAGGGAAGTTGAGCGTGCCGCGGCCGAAGCGGCGCCGACCGCGCCTGTTGTCCCGAAAAAACCTGGCTTTTTCTCCCGTCTGCTCGAGAAGGCGCAGAAGCCGCTTTAGAGCATGCTGCGTTCACATACGTTCACGCAGCCTGCTCTAGCATCTGTTGGATCGCGCGATTCAGCGCCTTCGGCGATTCCGCCTCAACGCATCGCGCTCTAGCTTGACGCCGATCGCGCAGATTTGATCGGGCGCGCCGCTATCCCTGGCGGTAAAGCCCCGCCGCCTCGGCCGCCTGTGCCATCAGGGCGACCAGCACCGCCAGCATCGGCGCCGGCACGCCGCGTTCGCGCGCCAGGCGGAGCGGCGCCTGGAACAGCGCATCCACCTCCATCGGCCGGCCCGCTTCCAGGTCCTGCAGGATCGAGGGCTTGTGCGGAATGCCGGCGGAGAGATCGATCCGCGCCTCTGGCGGGCCGGCGACGGGGCGGCCCATGGCTGCGGCGATCGCCATCCCCTCCCGCACCGCCTCGACTGCCGCGGCGCGGATCGCCGGGTCGGCGAAGGTCTCGCGCATATTCCGCCGAGAGAGGCAGCAGATCGGCCCGTTCGAGAGGTTGTTCAGCAGCTTCGCCCAGACCTCGGTGCGGATATCGGCCGAGACCGTGCAGGGCAGGCCGCCCGCCTTGCACAGTGCCGCTAGCGCCTGGGCGCGCGGGCTGTCGCTGCCATCTGGCTCGCCCAGCACCAGCTTGCTGGTCTTCGAGGCGACCTCGATCACCCCCGGCTCGACCACGTTCGACGCGCAATAGATCACCCCGCCGATGGCGCGCGCCGGCCCGATGCGGTCCCAGACCACGCCTTCGGGGTCGGCTTCGGGCACCCGTTGGCCGTCCTCCGGCCCGCCATGGGCCGCGAAGTACCACCAGGGGATACCGTTATTGACGAAGACGACCGGCGTGGTGGGGCCGAGCAGCGGGCCGATCGCCATCGCCACGGCGGGATGGGCGGGGACCTTGGTGCAGACCAGCACAGCATCCTGCGGCCCAAGCTCGGCTGGCGCCTCCGCCACCCGCGGCCGCGCCGCGAACTGGCCATCCGCGGCCTGTACGCGCAACCCGCGTTCGGCGATCGCCGCGCGCTGGGCACCACGGGCCAGCACCGAGACCTCGGCGCCACCCTCAGCGAGGCGGACGGCGAGATGGCCGCCGATGGCGCCCGGCCCGATGACGCAGATCTTCATGCCGCGGCGGCCCGGTAAAGCCCGGCGCCGATCGCCGCGCGGGTGGCAAGCGCGATGGTGAGGTCGAGGCAGGGCGTCGGCACGCCGGCCGCGCGGGCCAGTTGCAGGGGCACCTGGAACATCGCATCGATCTCCATGCTGCGCCCGGCTTCCAGGTCCTGCAGGATGGACGGCCGATGCGCGATCTTGAGCGAGCGAGCGATCCGCTCCTCCGGTGTCTGGCCGCGGATCGGCTGGTCATAGGCGGCGGCCAGCGCCATCACCTCGCGCGCCGCGGTCAGCGCCGCCGCGCGGCAGGCGGGATCGGCCAGCATGTCCTGCATGGTTGCCCGGGACAGCAGGCAGAGCGGCCCGTTCATCAGGTTACCGAGCAGCTTGGCCCAGACATGGGCGCGGATATCGGGCACCGCGACGCCGCCCATGCCGCCCGCCGCGATCGCCCCGGCGATGGCCGCGAGGCGCGGGGTCATGGCGCCGTCCAACTCGCCCAGGATCACCCGGCTATCGGACGCCAGTGCTTCGATCACCCCCGGCGCGACGACGGTGGCCGCCGAATAGACCACGGCGCCCAGGGTCCGCGGCACGCCGACGACACGGCGCAGCGCCTCGTCGGGGTCCAGCGCCGGCAGCCGGCGTCCTGCCTCGGCCGTGTGGTCGAAATACCACCAGGGGATGCCGTTGTTGATGAAAACGACCGCGGTCTCTGGGCCGAGCAGCGGCGCGATGCTGGCGGCCACCTCCGGCAACGCGGTGACCTTGGTTGTGACGAGCACCGCATCCTGCGGGCCGAGATCGGCCGGGTCGGCGCTGGCGCGCGGCCGACTATGCAGCGGGCCGTCCTGCGCCTGCACGGTCAGCCCCTGCGCCTGGATGGCGGCCAGCTGCGGCCCGCGCGCGACGACCGAGACCGCCGAACCGCCCATGGCGAGCCGTACCGCGATATGGCCGCCGATGGCGCCCGCGCCGAAGACGCAGATCCTCATGGCGCGTGCCTTTCGTAATGGCGCAGATGCAGCAGCATGGCCGCCCCCGCCTCTACCAGGCGTTTCACGATCGCCGCGCCGCGTTCGGCGGAACCACCCCGGCTATCCTCGCAGGCGACCCCGCCAGGGGCGATTTCGCCCACCTCGATCGGCATGGCGAACTCCACCCCCAGGCAGCGCACCGTGCCAAAGCCGGTGACTTCCAGGCCGCGGAAGGGCCGCCGCGGCTCGCGCGGCCGCGCCCGATCCGGGCGGCAGAGCTCCGGAGCAAGGAAGAGCGCGACCGACCAGACGGGATCGCCGCCATGGCCGAGCGAGGCCGCCTCGCCGCCCAGCTCCTCCTGCCAGGCGCCGGCGACTTTCCAGAGATGCAGCGCGGGGATGATGATGTCATGCGCGCGCCGCGCGTGCCGGGCCGCGGCTTCGACGGCGGGGATATTCCCGCCATGGCCATTGACGATGAGGATGCGCCGCACGCCGTTCCGCACGAGACCGGCGATGGTCTCCTCGATGATCGATTGCAGCACCGGCGTCGAGAGTGAGATGCCGCCGGGCACGCCGGCGAAGAAATCCTCCCCGCCGAACGGGAGCGCCGGCAGCACCAGCGTATCGGCGCCGTTATCGGCAGCAGCGGCAGCGATACTGTCAGCGATGACCTCGGCCAGCATGAAATCGCCCATCGGCGCCTGGGGTCCGTGCGTCTCCAGGCTCCCGAGCGGCAGAATCACCGCGGCGCCGCCCTGGATGCGCTCCGCCACCTCCGGCGCGCGCAGCTCGGCGATACGATGGACGGCCTCGCCCGGGCCCATGACGATGCCGCTCATGCCAGCAGGTCGACGGCGATGCGCGACAGGGCCTGCACGCCGAGCCCAATGCACCCTTCATCCGGCTGATAGTCGTGGTTGTGCAGATGGTCGTTACGGCCCGCCGCGCCGCTGCCGATCCGCAGCTGAAAGCTTGGTACCCGCTCGGCGAACTCGGCGAAATCCTCAGCGCCCATGCTGGGTACGCCTTCGTCGATCGCCGCCGCGCCGAATTGCCGCCCAACTGAGGCCATGGCGGGGTCGAGGAGGCTGTCGGCATTGACCAGGGGCGGGACACCGCGGCGGTAGCGGAGTGTGCAGGCGACCCGATGCATGGTCTCAAGACCCTGGGCGAGCCGGGCGAGCGCGGCTTCGGCGGTGTCGCGGGCGTTGGCGTGCAGGGTGCGGACGGTGCCGCTGAGCTCGACGGTTTCGGGGATTATGTTCGGCGCGGTCCCGCCATGGAACATGCCGATGGTGACCACCGCCGGATGCAGCGGGTCGATCTCCCGGCTCACCACGGTCTGCGCGCTGGTGACGAAGGCGCTGGCGGCGACGATCGGGTCGATCGCGTCATCCGGATGTGCGGCATGGCCCGACCGGCCCCGCACTTCCAAAGTGAAGCGATCGGCAGCGGCGAGCGTGCGGCCGCGGCAATAGCCGAAGCGCCCGACGGGCATGTCCGGCTGGTTGTGGAAGCCAAGCGCCATATCGACCCCCTCCAGCGCGCCATCGGCGATCATGGCGGCGGCCCCGCTGAGAGACTCCTCGGCAGGCTGGAACACCAGCACCACCCGTCCGGCCAGATGCGGGGCCATGTCGCGCAGCACCGCGGCGACGCCGAGCAGTGTCGTTGTGTGAATGTCGTGCCCGCAGGCATGCATCTTGCCGGGGACGGTGCTGGCGAAGGGCAGGCCGGTCGCTTCATGGATCGGCAGGGCGTCCATATCGGCGCGGATCGCCAGGGTCGGCCCGGGCCGGCCACCTTCGATGGTGCCGATGACGCCGGTGCGGCCGATGCCCGTGCGATGCGGGATCCCGAGGCGGGCGAGCTCGGCCGCGACGACGCCGGCGGTCCGTACCTCCTCGAAGGCGAGTTCGGGATGCGCGTGCAGATCGCGTCGGATTTCGACAAGACCTG
>CAITYE010000398.1 GCA_903896535.1 uncultured Paracraurococcus sp. | reverse complement strand
GCCGCCATCGCGGCGATCGAGACGGCTTATGCCCGCACCAACCCGCTGGCCATGCTGGCCCTGACCGCGCTGGCCGCGCCGCCGCCGGGCGCCATGCCACCGACCGCGCCGGCCCCGCCCGCCGCCGCCAGTGGCATGGCGCCAGAGGCTCTGGCGCTGCCCCCGCTGCCGGCAAGCCTTCCCCCCACGGTCATGGCACAGGTCGCGCGGCTGAACGGCTTCGGTGCGCAGCCGGTGGCCGGCGCGCCACCGCTATTGGCCAGCATGTATCGCCATCTCGGCCCTTGGCCGGCCTATCTGGACCTGGCCGCGGCGCAGCTGGCGCCAGCCGCCGCCGATGGCCGCCTGGCCGCCGCCATCGACGCCTGCCGGGCTGAGGCAGCGCGCGCCGCGCAGGGCCTTGGGCTCAGCCCCGGCCCCTGCCCGGCGCCGGCGGCGGTGGCGACGGCCATCGCCCGCTTCGGCGGGGAAGTGCTGCCCCGCATGGTCGTGATCTGCGAGGCGTTGCGCGCCAGCCTGCCGCCGGACTGAGCCTCTGCGCCGCGGCGATCAGGCGAAGGCGAGGCGCTGGCGCCGCTGGCGGCGCAGCAACAGCCAGGCGCCGATTGCGATGGTGACGCCGTTCCAGGCGATGCCGTTGATGATCGCCATCCGATAGCTGCCGGTGGCATCGAAGATCGCCCCGCACATCCAGCCGCCCACCGCCATGCCAACCAAGGTCGAGGCGAGCGCGATACCAACCCGCAGACCGACCTGATCGGGCGGCGAGTTCTCCCGCACGATCACCGCATAGGCGGAGACGATGCCGCCCTGGAACAGGCCGAAGGCGGCGGAGATGGCATAGAGCGAGACCAGCCCATCGAAGGGCAGGAACAGCGCCAAGGCGACCGCCTGCAAGGTGGCGCTGAGCAGCATGGTGGCGACGCTGCCGATGCGGTCCATCACCATACCGAACAGCAGCCGGCTGACGACGCCGGTCGCCAGCATGATGGAGAGCATTTCCGCCCCGCGCGCCGCGCCGTAGCCGAGATCGACGCAATAGGCGACGATATGGACCTGCGGCATCGACATGGCGATGCAGCAGGACAGCCCGGCCAGCACGATCAGCCCGAGCAGGCCATTGGGCGAGAGGCCGAGGCCGCCCCTGGCCGCCAGCGCCGCGGCCGCGGGAGTCGGCGCCGCCTGCAGGGGTGGGCGCGGCCGCAGCACCAGCGCAAGCGGCAGCATGAGCACGAGGCAGGTCAGACCGATCAGGCTGTAGGTCTCTCGCCAGCCGATCGTGGCAATGCCGTGCTGGACCAGCGGTGGCCAGAAGGCGCCCGCGAAGTAGTTGCCGCTGGCGGCGAGGGAGACCGCGAAGCCCCGCCGCTCGCGGAACCACAGGGAGGTATCGGCGACCAGCGGGCCGAAGGTGGCGCAGGCGCCGAGCAGCCCGATCAGCCCGCCCTGGATCAGGGCGAATTCCAGGATGCTGCTGCTCCGCGCCGCCAGCAGATAGCCGGCGGCGAGTGCGACGGCGCCGATGACGACCACCCACATCACGCCCAGCCGGTCGGCCAGCCGGCCCATGATCACCCCGCCCACCGCAAAGCCGAGCGTGGTCAGCGTGTAGGGCAGCGAGGCATCGGAACGGGCGGTGCCGAATTCCGCCTGCACGGCCGGCAGGGCGACGACGATGGACCAGAGGCCGACACCCCCGATGGTGCTGAGCGCGACGGCGGCAGCCAGGCGCCACCAGGCATAGCGACTGTCGATCACCTTATTCGACCCGCGCGCCGGAGGCGCGGATAAGCGGCGCGAGCCGGGCTTCCTGCGCCGCGCGATAGGCGAGGATTTCCGCCGGCGAGGTGTACCACGGCTCGGCGCCGAGGTCCCGATAGCCGCGGATCAGCACCTCGCTCTCCAGCGCCCGTTTGGTCCACTCGTTCATGCGTTGCAGCATGCCGGACGGCAGATTCGCCGGCGCGGCGAGGCAGGTCCAGGACACCACGTCGAAGCCCGGCAGGAATTCGGACAGGGCCGGAATCTCCGGGGCGACCGGGCTGCGCTTGAGCGAGGTGACGGCGAGCGGGCGCACCTGCCCCTGCCGCGCCAGGGACAGCGTGCCGGGGATATTGTCGAACATCATCTGGATCCGCCCGGCGACCAGATCGAGCTGCGCCGGCGCGCTGCCGCGATAGGGCACGTGCACCATCTCGACCCCCGCCAGCTGGCAGAACATCTCCCCCGCCAGATGCAGCGTGGTGCCCGCGCCGGCCGAGCCGAAGCTGAGCTTGCCGGGATTGGCGCGCGCCAGGGCGATGAGCTCCGGCACCGTCTTCGCCGGGACCTCGAGGTTGACCGCCAGCAGGTTGGGCAACTGCCAAAGCCCGGAGGCGAAGCTGAAATCGCGCACCGGATCGAAGGGCAGGCTGCGATAGAGCGTCGGTGCGATGGCGTGGGAGGCGATGCCGCCAAGCCCCACGGTGTAGCCATCCGGCGCGGCCTTGGCGACGCTATCGGCACCCACATTGCCGCCCGAGCCGGAGCGGTTCTCCACCACGAAGGACTGGCCGGTCAGCTCGGTCATCCGCGCGCAGTAGATGCGGGACAGCGTGTCGGTCGGCCCGCCGGGGGGGTAGGGGTTGATGTAGCGGACCGGCCGGTTCGGCCAGTCGGCGGCTTGCCCGAAGGCGGGCGTGGCCAGCCCGGCGGCGAAGAGCGGCAGGGTGCGGCGGCGCAACGGCATGGCCTCAATCCACCTGGGCGCCGGAGGCGCGCACCACGGGCGCCAGGGCCGCGGCGTTGTCGGCGCGGTACTTGGCCAGCTCCGCCCCCGTCGCTGGCCAGACCTCGGCCCCGTTCTCATCGTATTTGGTCTTGAGCCAGGGATCGCTGAGCGCGCGCAGCGACAGCGCCTGGATCCGCTCGACGATCGCCGGTGGCATGCCGGCCGGGCCCAGCACCCCGCCCCAGGAGGTGATGTCGAAGCCGGGCAGGAATTCCTGCATCGCGGGAATGTCCGGCGCTTGCGGCGCGCGGTGGTTGCCGGTGACGGCCAGGGCGCGGACCTTGCCGTCGCGCGCCTCTGCCATCGCTTGGGGGATATTGTCGAAGATCATGTGGACACGCCCGGCCAGCAGGTCGAGCTGCGCCGGCGCCCCGCCGCGATAGGGCACATGCACCATGTCGAGCCCGGCCAGCTGGGCGAACATCGCACCCGAGAGATGCACCGAGGTGCCGGAGCCGGAGGAGGCGTAGCTGAACTTCCCGGGATTGGCGCGCACCAGGGCGATCAGCTCCGGCACCGTGGTCGCCGGGACATCCTTGTTGATGACCAGCAGGTTGGGCAGCTGCCAGAGGCCGGCGATCAGGGTGAAGTCCTCCGGCACCCGATAGGGCAGCTTGCGATAGAGCGTGGGCGCAATGGCCAGCGCGCTGATGCTGGCCAGGCCGATGGTGCGGCCATCCGGTGCCGCCCGGGCGATCGCCTCCGTCCCCACCACGCCGCCTGAGCCGGAGCGGTTCTCGACGATGAATTGCTGGCCGGTGATCTCGGCCATTTTCTGGCACCAGATCCGGGAAAGGATCTCGGTCCCGCCGCCGGGCGGGAAAATGCCGATGAAGCGCACCGATCCATCCGGCCAGACCGGCTGCGCCCGGACCCCCGGCGCGGCCAGCAGCACCGCGGCGCCAAGCGCCCCCCGGCGGCCAAGCGGGCGCGGCTTAGAGCGCGATGCGTTGAGGCGGAATCGCCGAAAACACTGAATCGCGCGATCCAACAAATGCTGGAGCGGGCTGCGTGAACGTATGTGAACGCAGCATGCTCTAGCGTCCTGAGCGATCCCGGCCATGCGTTCCTCCAGCCTTGCTTGGCACGCATCATGCCATGAACCTGGAGGGCTTCGCCAATCCCGGCTCAGCGCGGGGAGAGGCCGGGGACCAATTGCTCAACCGTGGGCGTGCCCGCCGGTGGCCCGGGCGGCTTTGGCAACGCGCTGGGTTTGCCCGGCAGGTCGGTGTATTTGGGATAGGCCCGTGGATAGGTGATCGCCTCCCGCGGGCCGGGTTGCTTCACCGGCCCGATCCGGCCGCAGCCCGGCAGGGCCAGGAGGAGGGCGGCGAGCCCGCCGGCCAGGGCGCGGCGCATCAGCCCAGCCGCTCCTGCCATTCCTGCGCCATGCGCCGCACATTGGCCGGCGCGGTGCCGCCATAGGAGATCCGGGAGGCGACCGAGGCGGCCGGGCTCAGCACGTCGAAGACGCCTTGTGTCAGGCGCGGCTCGATCGCCTGCATTTCGCTGAGCGGCAGGTCGTCAAGCGCGCGGCCAAGCTGTTCGGCGCGCGCGACGATCCGCCCGGTCACGTGATGGGCGTCGCGGAACGGGAGCTTGAGTTCGCGCACCAGCCAGTCGGCTAGATCGGTCGCGGTGGAGAAGCCGGCACCCGCGGCCTCGGCCAGCCGCGCCGCATTGGGCTCCAGGTCGCGCACCATGCCGGCGGTGGCGGCCAGCGTCAGGGTCAGCGTCTCGGCGGCATCGAAGATGCCTTCCTTGTCCTCCTGCATGTCCTTGAAATAGGTCAGCGGCAGGCCCTTCAGCACGGTCAGCAGGCCGACCAGCGACCCCATCACCCGCCCGGTCTTGCCGCGCACCAGCTCGGCCGCGTCCGGGTTGCGCTTCTGCGGCATGATGGAGCTGCCGGTGGTGAAGGCGTCGCTCAGCCGCACGAAGCCGAAATAGGGATTGGTCCAGATCACCACCTCCTCGGCGAGGCGGGAGAGATGGGTCTGGCACATGGCGCAGCAGAACAGGAACTCGGCGGCGAAGTCGCGTGCGGCGACGGCATCGAGGCTGTTGCGCATCGGCCGCTCGAAGCCAAGCGCCTGGGCCGTCATGTGCCGATCGATCGGAAAGCCGGTGCCGCAGAGCGCGGCGGCGCCGAGCGGGCTTTCGTTCAGCCGCGCCCGGCAATCGGCGAGGCGGGAGAGATCGCGCGAGAGCATCTCAACATAGGCCAGCAGATGATGCCCGAAGGTGGTCGGCTGCGCCGGCTGCAGATGGGTGAAGCCCGGCATCAGCGTCGCGGCATGCGCCGCGGCCCGGGTGACCAGGGCACGCATGACGTCCCGCAGCTGCTCAGTGAGCCCGTCGATCGCATCGCGCACCCAGAGCCGGACATCGAGCGCGACCTGATCGTTCCGGCTGCGCGCGGTGTGCAGGCGCTTGCCGGCCTCGCCGATCGCCTGGGTCAGTCGCGCCTCGATGTTCATGTGGATGTCTTCGAGGCCCTCATCCCAGGGGAAATCCCCGGCGTCGATCCGGGCGGCGATGGCCGTAAGGCCCTCGCGGATCGCCACCTCGTCGGCCGGGCTGATGATCCCCACATGCGCCAGCATGGCGGCATGGGCGAGGCTGCCGGCGATATCCTGCCGCCAGAGCTTGTGGTCGAAGCCGATCGAGGCATTGATCGCCTGCATGATGGCGGAGGGACCGGCGGCAAAACGGCCGCCCCATTGGGAGTTCCGGGACACGATGGGCGCACTTTCCGAGCTGGCAGGACCCCGCCGCGCGGCGCTGCGCGGGGCATTGGGTCTTCTGATAGCGGCCCGGGCGACGGCAAGCCAAGCCGAAGCGACGCTGGGCCGGCTGATCGAAAGCCCGGCGCGGCCGCTTCCGCCGGTTGAGTTCCTGGACGCCCAGGGTGTGGCCAAGGGCTTCGCGGATTTTCTTGGCCATGGCCTGGTGGTGAATTTCTGGGCGACCTGGTGTGCGCCCTGCGTCGCTGAGATGCCCTCCCTCGATCGCGCGCAGGCGGCGCTCGCCGGGCAGGATATCCGGGTGCTGGCGCTGTCTTCGGACCGCGGGGGGCGCCCGGCGGTCGAGAAATTCTACACCGACCGCGGCATAGCCGGGCTTGGCCTGTGGCTTGATCCGCGCGGCGCGGCGGGCCGCGCCCTCGGGGTCAGGGGGCTGCCGACGACCCTGATCATCGACCGCACCGGGGCCGAGCGCGCCCGGCTGGAAGGCGCGGCGGAGTGGGATACGCCGGCCATGCTGGCGGCGATCCGCCGGCTGGCCGGGCCGCTGGCACCGGCCGAGGGGAAGGCCTGAGATCGGTTTTTTCTGGCCGTCAAGCGTCGGGCGGAAACCTCCGGTTTCTGCCCGGCGACTGAGGACTGGTCTAGAGCATGCTGCGTTCACATGCGTTCACGCAGCCCGCTCTAGCATGTGTTGGATCGCGCGATTCAGCGCCTTCGGCGATTCCGCCTCAACGCATCGCGCTCTAAGACCAGCTATTCGAGCGGTAGCCGGACCTCGGCGATCAGCGTCCGCCAGCGCTGCCGGTCCTCGGCCCAGAAGGCGGCCATGGCCTCGGGCGGGCCGGGCATCGCCACATGCGCTCCGGCATCCATCCGCGCCATGGTATCGGGCAGGGCGAGCCAGGCATTGGTCGCGGCGTTCAGCTTCTCGATGATCGGCCGCGGCGTGCCGGTCGGCGCGAAGATGCCGAACCAGACCTCCTCCAGCAGCCCCGGAAAGCCGTCTTGGGCGAGCGTCGGGATCTGCGGCATCTGTTTGGCCCGCTCGGCCCCGGTCAGCGACAGGCCGCGGACCTTGCCTTCCCGCAGCAGGGCGCCCGAGTTGCCGATATTGTCGAAAATCCAGTCGGCTTCGCCCTGGGAGACCGCGAGCATTGCCGGTGGCCCGCCCCGATAGGGTACGTGGACGGAGGGGAAATCGGCCAGTTGGCGGAAGCGTTCCGACATCAGATGGCCGACGCTGCCGATGCCGACGCTGGCCAGTGTCGAGCCATTGGGCTTGGCCCTGGCCCAGGCCACGAACTCAGCGGTGGTGCGGGCCGGAATATTGGGCGCGATGATCAGCATCATGCCGTAGCGGTACATGGCCGCCACGGCGGTGAAATCGCGCACCGGATCGAAGCCCAGGTTCTTCAGCACCAGGGGCCCGACGACATGCGCGGTGTTGGAGTTGACCAGCAGCGTCCAGCCATCGGCCGGGGCCTGCGCGGCAATGGTGGTACCGAGGGAGCCGGTGGCGCCGGGCCGGTTCTCGACGACGAAGGTGCCGCCAAGGCTGCGGCCCCAATGCTCTGCCAGCAGCCGGGTATAGACATCGCCGGGGCTGCCGGCGACCGAGGGGTGGATCACCCGCACCGGCCGGCTGCCCGGCCAATCGGCCTGGGCCTGCGCCAAAGCGGGGTGGAGCAGCGGGGCGGCGAGCAGCGCGCGGCGATGGATCATTCGGCCTTCACCCCCGTCTCGCGGACCACATCGGCCCAGATGCGCTGGTCCCAGGCGGCGAATTCGACGAAGGCCTCGGGTGTGCCGCCCATCGCCTCGTGCATGAAGCCGGCCATGCGGCCGCGGATATCCTCCGTCTCCAGCCAGCGATTGCCCTCGGCGTTCAGCTTCTGGACGATCGCAGGCGGCGCGCCCGCCGGCGCGTTCAGGCCGAACCAGATTTCCTCCTCGAAGCCGGGCAGCCCGTCCTCGGCCAGCGTCGGGATATCCGGCAGGAAGGGTGAGCGGCGCTTGCCGGTCAGGGCGAGACCCCGCAGCCGGCCTTCCGCACGGAGCGGGGCGGAGGCGCCGACATTATCCGTGATGTAGTCGCATTCCCCCTGCGCGACGGCGAGCAGGGCCGGGGCGCTGCCACGATAATGGATCGCCTCCGCCGGGAAGCCACCACGCAGCTTCACCCGTTCGCCCATCAGCATGCCGCCGGAGCCGAGGCCGACGCTCGCCATGTTCACGCTTGGCCGCTTGGCGCGTGCCCAGGTCAGGAATTCCCGGGTGTTGCGCGCGGGGATGCTCGCGGTGATCAGCAGGAACATGCCGTATTTGTAGAACAGGATCACCGGCGTGAAGCTTTTGAGCGGGTCGAACCCCGCATCCTTCAGCACCAGCGGCGAGATGGTCTGGGCGGTGTTCGAGTTGAAGGCGAGGGTGTAGCCATCGGGCGGTGCATTGGCGACGGCTGCCAGCCCGATGGTACCGGAGGCGCCGGCGCGGTTCTCCACCAGGAACGTGCCGCCAAAGGCGCGCATGTAGTGGTCACAGAGGCTGCGGACGTAGAAATCCTGCGGCGTGCCGGGCGGCGAGGGCAGGATAATGCGCACCGGCCGGGCCAACGGCCAGCCGGCCTGGGCCAAAGCCGGCAGCGGCAGGGCGGTGAGCGGGCTGGCCAGAATCAGACGACGACGCATGACGGTTCCACCCGGGATGGGATGCGTGCCGCATCTCCTGGCTGGTAGGCTAGAGCGGGATGCGGTGAGGCGGAATGGCCGAAGGCGCTGAATCCCGCGACCAGACAAAAGTTAGAGCAGGGTGCCTGAACGCATGTGCCCGCAGCTTGCTCTAACCCGGTTTTCCGCGCCGCCGAACCGCGCGGGTGGCCCGCCTCAGCGCCCCGCCAGCCAGGCGGCGAGGACGCGGCGCTCCTCCGGCTCGATCCGGGTGATGTTGTTGGGCGGCATGGCGTCGCTGAGCACCACCTGCACGCGGATCGCCTCGGCGGCGCGGGCGATGTGTTCGGGTGTGTCCAGCCGAATGCCCTTGGGTGGCAGCGCGATGCCGGCCCAGACCGGATCGGCGGCATGGCACATGGAACAGCGGCCGACGACGATATCGACCACCTCGGCCGGGGGCGCGGCGTGGCTGGCGGGCAGGATGCTGGCCGCCGGCTCACGTGCCGCCAGCCCCAGCCGCTCCCGCCCCAGGGTGGAGGAGGTGAGGCTGATCGCCGCCGAGAGCAGCACGCAGAGCGCGGCAACCGCCCAGGCCCACCAGGGATTGCCGCGGCCCAGATGCCGCATGTTGTAGAAATAGCGGATCATCGCGCCGGCAATCAGGATCAGCCCGACGATCACGAAGGCGAAGGGCGTCGACCAGACCATCGGGTAGTGCCCGACGAGCATCAGAAACACCACCGGCAGGGTGAGGTAGTTGTTGTGCGTGCTGCGGGTCTTGCCGGCCTTGCCCAGCGCCGGGTCCGGCGTTTCCCCCTTGAGCAGCGTGGCGATCGCCTTGCGCTGGTTAGGGATGATGATCATGGCGACATTGCCCGCCATCATCGTCGCCATCACCGCGCCGGTATGCACCATGGCACCGCGGCCGGAGAAAACCTGCTGGAACAGGAAGGCCAGCAGGACGACGAAAACGAAGCACACCAGGCCGAGCTTGACTTCATCCTGGCCGAGCCGGGATTTGCAGAGCTGGTCATAGACCACCCAGCCGAGCGCGAGCCCGGCGATGCCGATGCCGGCGGCGGCCAATGGGCCGAGATCGGCGATGGCGGGGTCGATCAGATAGAGATCGGCGGCGCCGTAATAGAGCCAGCACAACAGCGCGAAGCCGGAGACCCAGGTGGTATAGGCTTCCCACTTATGCCAGATCAGCTGCGGCGGCAGCGATTGCGGCGCCACCAGCCATTTGCGCACCTGATAGAAGCCGCCGCCATGCACTTCCCAGACCTGCCCGCCCTTGCCCGGGGGGATGTCCGGGTCGGGCTGCATGCCGGCATCGATATGCATGAAGTAGAAACTGCTACCGATCCAGGCCATGCCGGCCAGCACATGCAGCCAGCGCAGCAGCAGCCCGCCCCATTCGTGCAGGTAGGGGTCCATCAGCACCTCAATGCAG
>CAITYE010000397.1 GCA_903896535.1 uncultured Paracraurococcus sp. | reverse complement strand
CGCTGGGCCTATCTGATGCTGCGAACGGTGGGCAATTACGGCGAAATCTTCGAGCGCAATTTTGGCGTCAATTCGCCCTTCAAGCTGGAACGCGGCTTGAATTCTCTCTGGACAAAGGGCGGCTTGATGTATGCGTGGCCGTTCCGCTGAGGTGTCCAATATGCTGCGCGGCAAGGACGTTCAGAACCGCCGCACTGCCCCGCCGAGGGGTGGGCGCGAGGCAAGGGCGATCGGCATCGCCCGATAGGCGTCGAGTCCCCGCCCGGCGAGGCCCGGCGTGATGGGGGGAGGGCTCATCTGCTCGGCGCCGTTCGAGAGCAACTGACCGCCGCCCCCGGTCGGCAGAGGCTGTCCTGGCAAGGCCGACGGCGCCGGTGCCGCCCTTTCGCCAACCCAGGCTGCGGCGACCCGGGCCCGATAAGCCGCCGCCCGGTCTGGCGTCTGGGAGTGGTAGCCGCCTGCGGCCTGCATCCATTCCCCGCTATCGGCTTGTAGGCTCTGCAGAAAGCGCGCCGCATAGCGGGCATTGGTCAGCGGATCGAAGGCCGCCTCGAGGGAGGCAAAGGCGCCGGGATGATGGCGCAGGTTTACCTGCATGCACCCGACATCGATCGACCGGACGCCTTCGGCTTGCAAGGCTCGCACCGCGGCAATCGCTGCCGCCTTATCCGGGAAAAAACTGCCGCGCCCTTCGGCGTTTATGGTCCAGGGCCAGGGGGCGTATTGCCCCGTCGCGGCATCGCGGCGGCCGGATTCGACGCGGCCGATCGCTTGCAGCAGCCGGGGTGGCAGCCCTCCCTCGCGCTCCGCCTGGGCGATAGCGGCGCGGCACAGCGCCCCGCCGCCGGTGGCTGCGGCAGTCGCGGCCAGGCTGCGGGCGCCATAGGGCAGTTCCGGCGCGGCGGGCTGGGCCGCCGCCGGCCAGGCGCAGATGAGCGGGGATAGCAGCCAGACGGCAAGACGCATTGCGGCACTCCGGAAGCCCGCGGGGGCGGGGGACGCCTGCCACAGCGCAACCGGCGTGCCAGACTGCCTGCGAGGCTCGAGAGGCTCCGCCCTATGGGCGCGCACGGGCGGCGCACGACCCAGGTCGGGGGATCATGCGCCAGCCCTGCCAGGGCGGCCGGCGGCGCCGCAGATCAAGCCGGGCTGGCGTGCTGCAAGCGTTCGGCCCGTCGCATCCAGCCGCGCGGCGCCGGTTCGGCCAGGGTCTCCGGCCGATGGGTGGACCTGGCAGCCTGGATCGCGCCGAGGGAGGGTTCGAAGGCGAGATAGCCGCGGCCCCAGACGGTGCGGATCATCTCTGCCGCACCTGCCGCCTTCAACTTGCGGCGAAGCTTGCAGACGAAGACATCGACGATCTTTGAATCCGGCGCGCTGCCGTCGGCATAAAGGCTCGTCATGAAGCGTTCCTTGGTCAGGAGCACGCTTTTGTGCAGGATCAGGGTCTCCAGGAAATCGAATTCCCGGGCGGTCAACTGGACGGGTCGGCCGTCGACCGAGACCTGGTGCAAGTCCTGTTCAAGCAGGACATTGCCGCAGCGCAACTCCGGGCAGGCATAGCCGCGCGCCCGGCGGGCAAGCGCCTGCATGCGGGCATGCAGGACCGAAAGGCGCATCGGGTAGAACGCCACGTCGTCGGCGCCCGCCTGCAAGGCGGCTTCCTCCGCTTCGGCGCTCGGGCGGCCGGCGAGCAGGGCGATGAGGGGGATGGTCATGCCGCAGCGGCGCAGGGTGCGCAGCGTCATCAAGGTGTCTCGCGACGGGGCATCGAAAAGCACCAAAGCGAGGTCGAAAGGGCCGCTCAGGGAAATGCTGGAGGGCAGGTCGGCGGCCTGCTCCAATCGATCGACCACGACACCGAGGGTCGTGAGAGCGGGCCCGAGGTCGTCCAAGACCTTCGGCTGCTGCGTCTGATCGCTAGCTAGGATGATGCGCATACCGGAATCCTTTTTGCGATATTAAGACTGTGCCAATCAAGCATATAAAATACAATCCCTATTTCCGTTAAAGCAGCGTCAATATCGATGCTCCCGGGCCCTGATTTTGGCGCCTCGTTCGCCCCGTTTTAACGAAAGATCAGGGGCCACAGATTTTCGCGTCCTGTCGGTGCGGTGAGTGCCGAATTTTCGGGAACGGGGGCCAAGCGTCGTTCAGCGCCGGCGCCCCTCCCGATGGGAAATGTCCGCGGGTGCGCAATCCGTTCAGGTGGCTCTGGGAACGCGAATATGGCTTTAGAAAATAGCGATTCGAGAGCAACTTGACCCGGCTGGGTTGGATCGCCTTGTAAGCCACCCGCGCGGCTGCCGCCCCGCTCAGCGGCCACTGAGGAGAGCGATGTCATGCTGATCCGTGTTCCCCCAGGCTGGGCTATGCCGGACTCCTCAGCGACGCCAGAGGCGCTGGTGCTGGGCCGACGTGCGGGGCTGCGTCGCCTTGGCGCCATCGCCACTGGCCTGGCGCTCTCCCCGGCCTCCTCGGCGATGGCGGCCGATCAGGGCCCTTTCGCGCCACCACGCAACCCGGCCTATCCGGCGGGGCGGGAGATCACCGCGGAGCGCGAGGCCACGACCTACAACAACTATTATGAGTTCGGCACCGATAAGGGAATCTGGCGAGGCGCGCAGAAACTGCCGCAGCGGCCCTGGGTGTTGCAGGTCGATGGCCTAGTCGATGCCCCGCGCAGCTTCGATATCGACGATCTCCTGCGGAGCATGCCACTGGAGGAGCGCGTCTATCGGCTGCGTTGCGTCGAGGCCTGGTCGATGGTTGTACCCTGGACCGGCTTTCCGCTCGCTGCCCTGCTGAAGACGGTCGGTGTCAAGGCCGGGGCCCGCTTCCTCCGCTTCGAGACGGCGGCACTCCCCGCGGTGATGCCTGGCCTTCGTCAATCCTGGTACCCCTGGCCCTATGTCGAGGGCTGCACGCTGGAGGAGGCGGGGAATGAGCTCTCCTTCCTGGCCGTTGGTGCCTATGGCAAGGCGCTGCCACCGCAGAATGGCGGGCCGCTGCG
>CAITYE010000396.1 GCA_903896535.1 uncultured Paracraurococcus sp. | reverse complement strand
TGAGGGCGCGATTCCCTGCGGCCAGGTGCAAACCGCCCCGAGCCTCGCGGCAGCGACAGGAATCGCTGAGCCGACGGTCGCCAAGGTCTTGAAGGCCCTGGGCCAAGCCGGTCTGGTCGAGAGTGAGCGTGGCGCCCGCGGGGGCTATCGCTTGGCCCGGCCGCTATCCCAGGTGCCGCTTACCGAGGTTATCGTGGCGATGGACGGTCCAATCGCTCTGACCGCGTGCGTCGATGGCGGCATCGGGGGCGGTTGCGAGGCCGAAAGCCATTGTGCGATGCGTGGCCGCTGGGATCCGGTGAATGCGGCGATCCGCCAAGCACTTGCCGCGGTCAGCCTCGCTGATCTTGCCGGTCCCGTCGCCCGCCCTGTCCCGATCATCGCTGCTGCCGAATAGGACGTTGCATGCCCGCTGTTACCGAGACTGTTGAGACCGTCCAGGCCGCGACCGAAGGCGCCTATAAATGGGGCTTCGAGACCGATATCGAAATGGAGTTCGCCCCTAAAGGGCTGAACGAGGATATCGTCCGGTTCATTTCAGCCAAGAAAAACGAACCCGCCTGGCTGCTGGAGTGGCGCCTGAAGGCCTTCGCGATCTGGCAGAAGATGGCCGAGCCGCTCTGGGCGGCGGTATCCTATCCGCCGATCGACTACCAGGACGCGTATTATTACGCCGCGCCCAAGCAGACGACGAAGCCCAAATCGCTCGATGAGGTCGATCCGGAGCTGCTCAAGACCTACGCCAAGCTCGGTATTCCGTTGAAAGAGCAGGCCATCCTGGCTGGTGTCGAAGGCGCGGGCGATACCCCGGCCGATGGTGGGCGCATGCCCATCGCCGTCGATGCGGTATTCGATAGCGTCTCGGTCGCTACCTCCTACAAGGATAGGCTGGCAAAAGAGGGGATCATCTTCTGCGCCATCTCCGAGGCGGTGCACGAGCATCCCGAATTGGTGCGCCAATACCTCGGCACCGTGGTGCCGCAGGGGGATAATTTCTATGCCGCTTTGAATAGCGCGGTCTTCACCGATGGCAGCTTCGTCTACATCCCGAAGGGCGTGCGCTGCCCGATGGAGCTGTCCACCTATTTCCGCATCAATGCGAAAAGCACCGGCCAGTTCGAACGCACGCTGATCATCGCCGATGAGGGCAGCACGGTTTCGTACCTCGAGGGTTGTACCGCGCCGATGCGGGACGAAAACCAGCTGCATGCGGCGGTGGTCGAGCTCGTGGCCCTCGACGATGCCAGCATCAAGTATAGCACGGTGCAGAACTGGTACCCGGGGGATGCCGAGGGGCGTGGCGGCATCTTCAACTTCGTCACCAAGCGGGCACAGTGTCGCGGCCGCCGCAGCAAGGTGAGCTGGACGCAGGTCGAGACCGGCTCCGCCATCACCTGGAAATATCCGTCTTGTGTGCTGCTGGGTGATGACAGCGTCGGCGAGTTCTATTCGGTGGCGATCACCAATAATCGTCAGCAGGCCGATACTGGGACCAAGATGATCCATGTTGGGAAGCGCACCCGCTCGACCATTATCTCCAAGGGCATCTCGGCGGGGCGCGGGCAGAACACCTATCGCGGCCTGGTGCGGGTGGCGCCGACCGCGACCGCGGCCCGCAACTTCACGCAGTGCGATTCACTGCTGATCGGCGACCAATGCGGCGCTCATACCGTTCCCTATATCGAGAACCGTTGCATGTCGGCCTGGACCGAGCATGAGGCGACCACCAGCCGCATCGCCGAGGATCAGCTCTTTTATTGCCGCCAACGGGGTCTATCGGAAGAGGACGCGGTCGGGCTGATCGTCAACGGCTTCTGCCGCGAGGTGCTGAAAGAGTTGCCCATGGAGTTCGCCGTGGAGGCGCAGAAGCTGTTGCAGATTTCCCTGGAAGGGTCGGTGGGTTGAGCATGTTGAAGATCGAAGGGCTGACCGCCGAGGTCGAGGGCAAGCCGATCCTCCGCGGGATTGATCTCGACCTGCCGCCGGGCGAGGTGCATGCGATCATGGGCCCGAACGGCGCTGGGAAATCGACCCTCGCCTACCTCCTCGCGGGGCGGGAGGATTACGCCGTGACCGGCGGTACCGTGCGCTTTGCCGGGCAGGACCTGCTGGCCCTGGCACCAGAGGCGCGTGCCTCGGCTGGGCTGTTCCTGGCGTTCCAGCATCCGGTGGAGCTGCCCGGCGTCGGCAATGCGCTGTTCCTGCGTACGGCCTTGAATGCGATCCGTCGTGCCCGTGGTGAGGACGAGCTGGATGCCATGCAGTTCCTGAAGCTGGTGCGAGAGCGGATGCGATCCCTGGCGATGCCTGAGGACATGCTGAAGCGCTCGGCCAATGTCGGCTTCTCCGGTGGTGAGAAGAAGCGCAACGAGGTCCTGCAGATGGCCCTGATGCGCCCGAAACTGGCGATCCTGGACGAGACCGATAGCGGCCTCGACATCGATGCGCTGCGGATCGTCGCCGAGGGCGTCAATGCGCTGCGTGGGCCGGATTTCTCCGCCCTTGTGATCACCCATCACCAGCGCCTGCTCGACTATCTCGTGCCGGATCGCGTGCATGTGCTGATCGGCGGGCGGATCGTGCAGTCCGGCGGGCCCGAGTTGGCGCGCAAGCTGGAGGCCGAGGGCTATGGCTTCCTGCAGGCGGCGGCATGAGCAAACTCGCACCAGGCGGCGCCGAGGCCTTGCTGCGCCGTTATGAGGGTCTATCGTCGCGTCTGCCAGGTGCCCGGCTACCCTGGCTGGCATCCCTGCGTGCCGCGGCGGCCGCGGCATTCCGTGCCCAGGGTCTGCCGAGCCGGCGCGCGGAAGCCTGGCGCTACACCGATCTCCGCCCGATCGCCGAGGTGGAGTTCGCCGAGCCGCTGCTGAGCGTGACCGCCGCACTGCCCCTGCCGGCGCAGCGGCTGCCGCGCCGTGCGGTTTTTGTCGATGGTCGCTTCCGTGAGGGCCTCAGCGAGCTTGGCGACAACGATGTCGCCCTGGGGAGCTTGGCTGCCGACCTGCCTGCCGCCGAGGGGCGGTTGGGACGCCTTGCCCGGCCGGAGGACCATCCGCTTACGGCGCTGAACACCGCGCTTTTCGAAGATGGGCTTACTGTGACCGTCCCGGCTGGTATCGATGCCGGCGGGTTGGAACTCTCGCATTTCGTCCTCGCGGCTGAACGACCGCTGGCCTGCCATCCGCGTCATCTGATCCGGCTGGAGCCAGGCGCGCGGTTATTGCTGCTGGAGAGTGCGCAGGGCGACGTGGCCACGCGGTATCTCCACAATCCGGTCTTTGAGATCGAGATCGCCGAGGGGGCCAGCCTTGTGCATGTCCGACTGCAACAGGAAGGCGAGGCGGGCTTCCAACTCGGGACCATCTATGCCCGTATCGAGGCGGGCGGCACCTACGATAATTTCACCCTGAATGCCGGCGGCAGGCTGGTGCGCAACGAAATCCACGCCGTGCTCGCGGGCCCAGAAGCGGCTTGCCACATGAACGGCGCCCAATTGCTGCGCGATGGCCAGCATGCCGATACCACGACGGTGCTCGATCATGCAGCGCCGGATTGCCGCAGCCGGCAGACCTACAAGACCGTGCTCTCCGGGCGCTCCCGTGGGGTGTTCCAGGGGCGTATCCATGTCCATCAGGTCGCACAGCGGACCGATGGCTACCAGATGAATCAGGCTCTGTTGCTGAGCCCCGAGGCAGAGATCGACAGCAAGCCGCAGCTGGAAATCTACGCCGATGACGTGAAGTGCAGTCATGGTGCGACCGTGGGCGCACTGGATGCCGATCAACTTTTTTATCTGCGGGCCCGGGGTATCCCTGAGCCGGTGGCGCGAACCATGTTGATAGACGCCTTCCTGCAAGACGTTGTCGATACCATCGCCGAGGGCCCGGCGCGGGACGCGGTGGCGACGGCCATCGCAGATTGGTGGCGGGGGCGGGCATGAGCCTCGATCTCTCCCGTATCCGCGCCGATTTCCCGATCCTCTCGCAGCAAATCCGCGGCAAGGACCTGGTCTTTCTCGATAGCGGCGCCTCGGCGCAGAAGCCCCGGGTTGTGATCGATGCCATGATTCGCTGCATGGAGCAGCGCTACGCCAATGTGCATCGCGGCGCCTATTGGCTGAGCGAAGCGGCGACCGAGGACTACGAAGCGGCGCGCGGCGCTGTCGCGGGCTTCCTCAATGCCAGCGACCCGCGCGAGGTGATCTTCACCAAGAACAGCACCGAAGCGATCAATCTCGTTGCCCATAGTTGGGGGCGCGGCGTGCTGCGACCCGGCCAGGCGGTGCTGATTAGCGAGCTTGAGCACCACGCGAATATCATCCCCTGGCAAATGCTACGCGACGCGCATGGCATCGAGCTTCGGGTGGCGCGCGCGACCGATGCTGGAGAGCTCGATATCGAGGACGTCGCCGCCAAGCTTGCCGATGGCAAGGCCGGGCTGGTGGCGATCACCCATATGTCGAACGTCCTCGGTACCGTCACGCCGGCCGAACGGTTGGTTGCGATGGCGCATGCCGCCGGGGCTCGCATCCTGTTCGACGGCTCGCAGGCAGCGGTGCACCGGCGCGTCGATATGCAGGCGCTGGGCGCTGATTTCTACGCCTTCACCGGACATAAGCTGTATGGCCCAACCGGTATCGGCGTGCTCTGGGCGCGGCTGGAGCACCAGGAGAGGATGCCGCCCTTCCTCGGCGGCGGCGACATGATCTCCTCGGTGACCTTTGAGCGCAGCGAATGGGCGCCGCCGCCGGCGAAGTTCGAGGCCGGCACGCCAGCGATCGTCGAGGCGGTGGGTCTGCATGCGGCCATCGATTACGTCTCCGCGCTCGGCATGGCGGCGATCGAGACGCATGAGCGGGACCTGGTCGATCATGCGATGCGGCGCCTGACGGATATCGAAGGACTGTCCCTGCTGGGTCGGGCGCAGGATCGCGGCGGGGTTTTCGCCTTTACGCTCGATAATGCGCATGCCCATGACCTGGCTACGTTGCTGGACCGCGCCGGCATCGCGGTGCGCGCCGGCCGGCACTGTGCCGAGCCGCTGCACACCCGCTTCGGTGTCGAGGGTGGGACCGTGCGGGCCAGCTTTGGGCTTTACACGACCCAAGGCGAGATCGATTTTCTGGCCGAGGCCTTGGTCAAGGCGCGGGAATTCTTCGCATGAGAGAGGCGTTGCCCGATGTTCGATGATCTGCGCGACCTCTACCAGGAAGTGATCCTCGATCACGGACGCAAGCCGCGGAATTTTCGTCGTCTTGACGATCCGGACCGGACGGCGCGCGGCGATAATCCGATGTGCGGCGACCGTATCGAGTTGTTCCTCAAGCTTGGTGCCGATGGCGGTATCGCCGACGTCGCCTTCCAGGGCCGCGGCTGTGCTATTTCCACCGCCTCCGCCTCCCTTCTGACGGAGCTGGTCAAAGGCAAGACCGCGGCGCAGGCGCATGCCCTGGCCGATGGCTTTCGTCAGTTGGCGATGACCGGCACCTGCCCCGCCTGCGAGGCAGCATTGGCGGACGATATGGAACGGCTCCAGCCGCTTTCAGGCGTGCATGAATTCCCGAGCCGCGTGAAATGCGCGACGCTTGCCTGGCACACGCTGAACGCGGCGCTCGACGGCAGCAAGGAGACTAGCAGTGAGTGAGGACGCCACCACACCGCAGGAGGCCGCTCCCACCCATGGGGCCTGGACCCCGAGCGGCGAGACCCCGCCTCCGGCCCCGCGCGTGACGGAGGAGGCGGTGATCAACATGGTGAAGACCGTGTTCGACCCGGAAATCCCGGTCGATGTTTATGAACTCGGCCTGATCTACGCCATCGAGATCGCCGATGACGGCAAGGTTAAAGTGGAGATGACGCTGACCACGCCCTCCTGCCCATCCGCGCAGGAATTGCCCGGACAGGTCGAGGAAAGCGTGCGGTTGATCCCGGGTGTCACAGACGTCCTGGTCGAGGTCGTCTGGGATCCGCCCTGGCACCAGGGCCGCATGAGCGAGGATGCCCGCCTCGCGCTCAACATGTACTGACGAGAGCGCCATGAACACCACCAGCACAACGACCACCCGCCCACGCCGTCCCTTGCCGCCCTTAATGCAGGTGACCGAGGTCGCCGCCGAACGACTGCGCGACCTTTATGCCAAGGGCGAAGCCGGTCGCTTGCTGCGCATCAGCGTCAAGACCAAGGGGTGTTCCGGCCTTTCCTACGATCTGTCCTGGGTGCCGGGGCCCCAGCCGGGCGATGAGCAGGTCGCGGATAAGGGCGTGACCGTGCTGATCGATAGCAAGGCAAGCCTGTTCCTGATCGGGACGGTCATGGATTACGAGGTGAAGGCGTTCTCGGCAGGGTTCACCTTCGTCAATCCGAACGAGAAGGGGCGCTGCGGCTGCGGGGAGAGTTTCCACGTCTGATCGGCTTCAGCACGCCCGCGTCATCCAGGCTGCGCCCGCCCCGTAGGTCGCCAGCGCCGCCCCCTCCTCGCACCGCGCCAGCTTGAAGCCCAGCCGTTCCCAGCGGGCGGCCTGACCATCGATGGCGACCAGGCTAGCCGTTCGAAAACCCGCCGCTTTGGCGGCCGTCAGCACCGCGCCCAGACCCGCCGCACCATGCCCGGCCCCGCGCTCTGCCATGGCCACGACGATATCATGCAAGTGCCAGCACTCTGGCGCGACCGGCAACGCCCCAAGAAGGGTGTCGAGCGGCGGCGGTCCCGTCCGTCGCCAAGGGTGGGAGATCGCATAGCCGGCGACGGGCGTTCCGAGGACGAAGCATCCGGCAGCCGCAAGGGACAGCCGCTCAGCGAAGATCCGGGCATCCTCGGGATGGTGCTGGTGCACGGCAGTGCTCAGCGCCACAATCGCCGGAAGGTCTGCCGGCTGCATCGCCCGCCATTGCATGCGGCTTGATAGCGGATTGACCAAGGAGCGGCGAGGGACAGCAGGACTCGATCGGTGATCGGGATGTGATTAGGACGCCGAGGCGAGATCGCCCGGCTTTGCCACGCCGGGGCGGTCAAGCCGCTTCCAGCTTCTCCTGCAGCTCAAGCCACTCGGCCTCCAGCCGCGGCAGGCGATGGCCGATTTCGCCGCGGCGGGCGGTCGCGCGGGTGATGAGGTCGGTTTTGTTGCTCGAATAGAGGCGCGGATCGGCGAGCGCGCTGTCGATGGTCTTCGCCTCGGCTTCGAGCTTGGCGATCTCGGCCTCCAGCTTGCGCAGGCGCTCGCGCAGCGGGGCGAGTGAGGCGCGGCTCTCGGCGCGGTCGCGCCGTTCGCTGGGCTTGGCCGTGGGCGCCGCCGTCTCCCGTGGCCGGCGGCCGCCAAGCAAGGCGCGGTATTCGTCGAGGTCGCCGTCATAGGCCGTGACCTTGCCCTCGCCGACCAGCCAGAGCCGGTCGGCGACGAGCTCGACCAGATGCGGGTCGTGGCTGATCAGCACGACAGCGCCCTGGTAGTCAGCCAGCGCCTTGGCCAGCGCGTCGCGCGCATCGATGTCGAGATGGTTGGTCGGCTCATCGAGGATCAGCAACTGCGGCGCCTCACGCGTACATAGGGCGAGCAGCAGCCGGGCCTTCTCGCCACCCGAGCAGGCGGTGAGCAAGGTCTCAGCCCGTTCCGCATCCAGGCCAAACCGCGCGAGTTGGGCGCGGCAATCCGTGACCTTGGCACGGGGCATGGCGGCCTGCATGTGGGATAGCGGCGTGCCGGCCATGTCGAGTTCCTCCGCCTGATGCTGGGCGAAGTAACCGATCTTGAGTTTCGGCGTGCGGAACTCCCGACCCGTTTGCAGGGCCAGGCGCCCAGCAAAAAACTTTGCCAGCGTTGACTTCCCGTTGCCATTGGCGCCGAGGAGGGCGATGCGATCATCCTGGTCCAGCCGCAGGTCGAGCCCGCGCAGCACCACCCGCTTATCGTAGCCGAGCACACCGTCGCTGACCGAAAGGATCGGCGGAGAAAGCGCTGTCGGTGTGGGAAAGACGAAGCGGGAGGCGGTATCCTCGACCACGGCGTCGAGCGGCGGCAGGCGGGCGAGGGCCTTGAGCCGCGACTGTGCCTGGCGTGCCTTGGTGGCCTTGGCGCGGAAACGGTCAACGAACGCCTGGATGCGGTCGCGCTCAGCCGCGACCTTCTCGTTCTGCGCCGTCTGCTGCGCCTGCCGTTCGGCGCGGATGCGGACGAAATCGCCGAACGCGCCCGGGTATAGCGTCAGCTTGCCGCGATCCAGATGCGCGATGGCATCGACGCAGCGTTCCAGTAGTCCGCGATCATGGCTCACGATGATGGCAGCGCCGCCGAAGCGCTGTAGCCAACCCTCCAGCCACATGGTTGCTTCGAGGTCGAGGTGGTTGGTCGGCTCGTCCAGCAGCAGCAGATCGGGCGCCATGAACAGCACCCGCGCCAGGGCGACGCGCATCCGCCAGCCACCGGAGAACTCCTGCGTCGGCCGAGCCTGAGCGGCCGCGTCGAAGCCGAGGCCAGCGAGGATCGTGGCCGCTCTGGCCGGGGCGCTATCGGCCTGGATGGCGCGAAGCCGGTCGTGGATTTCCGCTGCCCGGTGCGCTGCCGGCTCGCCAGCCGCCTCGGCCAGCAGTGCCGCGCGCTCGGTGTCCGCGGCCAGCACGCATTCCAGCAGGCTTGCCTCGCCCGCCGGCGCTTCCTGCGCGACATGGCCAAGCCGGGCGCGGGCGGCGAGCCTGATCTCGCCGCCATCGGCTTGGATTTCGCCGAGGATCGTCCGCAGCAGAGTTGATTTGCCGGCACCGTTGCGGCCGATCAGCCCGACCTTCCGTCCCGGATCGACGGCGAGGCTGGCGGCATCGAGCAGCGTGCGTCCGGCGATGCGCAAGGTCAGATCACGGATCGCCAAAACGGTCATAGCGGCGGCATAGAGCAGATCGGTCGGTCTGGGCAAAGGGAGAAAGTCCCGCGCCGAAGGTCGCGTCCTTCCTGGCCGCTTGGCCCAAGCCCTTGCGTGCGCTGCAAGACCAGCCTATCGGCGGGTTTGCCGCCACATCGGGAGCCGCACATGGCCATCGAACGTACCTTTTCCATCCTTAAGCCGGATGTCACGCGCCGCAATCTCACCGGCCGGGTCAATGCGAAATTCGAGGAATCGGGGCTGCGGATCGTCGCCCAGAAGCGGATGCATTTGACCCGCGCTCAAGCCGGCGGCTTCTACGCTGAGCACAAGGAGCGGCCGTTTTTCAACGACCTCGTCGCCTTCATGACCAGCGGCCCGATCGTGGCGCAGGTGTTGGAGGGCGAGAACGCGATTGCCCGCAACCGCGAGATCATGGGCGCCACCAACCCGGCGAATGCCGCGCCGGGCACCATCCGCAAGGAGTTCGCCGAGAGCATCGAAGCGAATAGCGTGCACGGCTCAGACAGCGCGGACAGTGCGGCGAGAGAGATCGCCTACTTTTTCGCTGGGTCGGAGATCATGGGCTGAGGGATGAGGGGGGCGGCGCCGGCCGCCCCCAAGCCTCAGACGACGAAAATCAGCAGCCCCAATAAACCCACCACGACAGCCACGACACCCCAGGTCACGAAGCGAGTGAACTGGCTCCATTCTTGCGCGTGTTCCGCTAAGATATCCTTCGCGGTCACCGCGGTGAACTCGTAATGGGTCTGCTCGGCCACGGCTCTATCCCCAGGACTCTCGTTAGGCTGGTGTAGAAAGCGCCGGGTGCTCCGGCAAGGGGTTCGCTAACGTTGTCGTCGGCGCGGCCCCGCCGACGATCACGATCCGTCCATTCGGATCCAGATCGACCCGCCCGGCGGCAAGCCAGGCCAGTGCCGCCGGGTAGATCCGGTGTTCCTCTGCCAGAACCCGCACGGCCAGTGTCTCTGGCGTATCCGCGGACAGCACTGGAACGGCAACTTGCGCCAGAATTGGCCCTTCATCGACCCCGGCGCTGACCAGATGCACGGTGCAACCATGCAGCCGGACCCCGGCAGCGAGGGCCCGGGCATGGGTATCCAGCCCGGGAAAGGCAGGCAGCAGGGAGGGGTGGATATTGACCAGCCGCCCCTCCCAGGCGGCAACGAAGCCTGGGGTCAGCACCCGCATGAAGCCGGCGAGGGCGATCAGTTCTACTTCATGTGCTGCGAAAAGGGTTCCGAGGGCTGCCTCGAAGCCTGGGCGGTCGCCCTTAAAGGCGAGGCTTTCGACCACGCCGGTTGGAATACCGGCGGCCGCGGCCCTGGCCAACCCCGCCGCGTCCGCGCGGTTTGCAACGACCAGCACGATTTCGGCCGGATAGGTCGGGTCGGCCGCGGCATCGAGCAGCGCCGCCATGTTCGATCCGCGGCCGGAAATCAGGATGGCGGTGCGCCGACGCGCGGCTTTCACCTG
>CAITYE010000395.1 GCA_903896535.1 uncultured Paracraurococcus sp. | reverse complement strand
TGCTGCTATCACTCTGACCCGTCCTTCGCCGCCGGGCTCGCGGCCATGGTGCGGCAGGCCTATACGAACGCTGTGGCGGCGCTGCCCCAGGGGCAAGGCCTCCGCATCCTCTTCTCCGCGCATGGACTGCCCGAGAGTATCGTGCGGGGCGGTGATCCCTATCAGTGGCAAGTGGAACAGAGCGTTGCCGCGGTCATCGCCGCGCTCGACATGCCCGGGCTCGACGCCATCACCTGTTATCAGTCCCGCGTCACGCCGCAAAAATGGATCGGCCCTTCCACTGAGGCTGAGCTGGAGCGGGCAGCGCATGACAAAGTGGCGGTTCTCGTCTGCCCGATCGCTTTCGTCTCCGAGCATTCGGAAACTTTGGTTGAACTGGATGTTGAGTATCGTGAGGAGGCCGAGCGACTAGGCGTGCCCGGGTATTTCCGGGTGCCGGCACAGAATAGTGATCCTGGCTTTATCGCCGCGCTCCGTGATCTCGTCCGCCATACGCGCGCCGAACCGCGCGCCCTTTGTAGCTTCGCCGGTGGCAGGCAATGCCCGCGTCCCTTTGGCGGATGTCCACATGCCAAGGTAAAGACAAACCAGCATGAGAGCCTGGAGCGCGCCTGACCCTGCCGCCCCAGCCCTTTCTATTCGCAGACCGCGGCTTTGCCTTGGGCGAATCGGCAGCAGGTATTCCGCCCGGCGGGCGACGTATCGCAACAACATTGCGACGTGCAGATACCCGGAAAACAAGCCTGTTTGCCGCCGATAGACTGCGCCAGGGTCGCGCCAGATTTCGAGGCGACGGTGATTCCGCCACCACCCTTTTTGGCCACACTGACCGTAAAGCCGTCGGAACTTTCCTTGATGCGCGAGCCGGCCAGGTCGCGCGGCTGCCCATCGAAGCCCGGCAGCTCGGCGCAGTTTGCCGGTATCGCTGTTTGTGGTGCCTCGATACGCAGGTTGTTCACGCCGACCAGGCAGCGCCTGGCATAGCTATCGAGCAGGCTGAAATTTGGTCCCGCCGCGGCCGCCGCCGCCGTCGCTGCGGTTGCTGCTTTGGCGGCATCTTTCTTGGCCTTGGTGGCTTTCTCCTGTGCGATCAGCTTGGCCTCACGGTCAGGGGGAAGCTCGATCTGGGCCAGCGCCGGGGTCGCAAGACACAAGGTCAGCAACAGCGCCAAAAGGGTTCGCATGCGTGGGCACTCCCGATTTGTCGCGACTTTGCTAACAGAGTGACGCCATGACGCAAGCCCGTCCCGCTGCCGTGCTGTTCGATTGCGACGGTGTCCTCGCCGATAGCGAAATGCTGGTCAACCGGCTAGTCGCTGCGGATCTGAGCGCCCGCGGCTGGCCGATGGATGCCGCTGAAGCGCGCGAGACCTTCCTCGGGATGGCGCTGCCCGATATGTTGCCGGTGATTGAGGCCCGTTGCGGCCGGTTGCCGCCCGACTGGGGCCGGCGGTTGAGTGCAACCATCGCCCATGCCCTGGAATCCGAGGTGGAGCCCGTGCCCGGCGCCATGGCCGCGGTCATGGCGGTGGCAGAGGCCGGCTTGGCGCTCGCTGTCTGCTCCAACTCCTCGCGCGCTGAGCTTGCCGCCAAGATCGCCCGGCTCGGCCTCAGCGAATTCTTTGCCGGCCGGTTGTTCAGCTTCGAGGATGTGGCACGGCCAAAGCCCGCGCCCGATATCTATCTGGCCGCGGCAGCGGCCTGCGGCGCCACCCCCGCCGCCTGCATTGTCATCGAGGACAGCCTGCTCGGCGCCCGCGCCGGTATCGCTGCCGGGTGCCAGGTCCTCGGCCTGACGCGGGAGACGGATGCCTCGGTGTTGGCTGCGGTCGGTGCCATCCCCTTTGCCGATATGGCCGACCTGCCACGCCTGATAGGACTGGACCCATGACGATCGCCGCCCTGGTGCCCTACTACGCCTGGCTGAAGGCGCTGCACTTGATTGCGGTGATCGCCTGGATGGCCGGGCTGCTCTATCTGCCGCGGCTCTTCGTCAATCACTACCAGGTCCCGCCTGGCGGGCCGGAAAGCGTGTTGCTGGATGGGATGGAACGGCGGCTGCTGCGCGCCATCATGAACCCGGCGATGATCGCGGTCTGGCTGTTCGGGGTGTTGCTCGCGCTGACGCCGGGTGTGCTGGGGGGGACGGGCGGCTGGTGGCACCTGAAGCTGGCCTGCGTGCTCGGCCTGACCGGCTTTCATATGTATCTCGCCCGCAGCCGGCGGTTGATCGCGGCCGGGGCACGGCCGGGCAGCGAGACCTATTGGCGGGCGATGAATGAACTGCCGACCCTGCTGATGATCCTGATCGTCATCATGGTGATAGTGAAACCCTTTTAGGATGGCTTAGGCCGCTGCGGGGCATTCGCGTATTGACTTCCCCGCCGCACGGCGTCACTTCGGCTTCGGTGGATCAGTCAGACGGTCCGCCAGGGGGTCTCCCCCCTCCCTCCTCCCTTCGGGACATAGCCGGCCTGCGGCCCGGACCCAGATACGGGTTCCGTTCGCGGCAGCGGCAAACCGGCAGGGTCCGTCGCGCTTTGCCGCGCCGGGTTCCGCCGCTTCGGGAAGTGCCCGCTTCCCCGCATCCGGACGCAAGGCGCCATGCATCTCTCCGAACTTAAAGCCAAAAGCCCCGCCGACCTTCTTGCCTTCGCCGAGGAGGTGCAGGTTGAGAACGCCTCCTCCCTGCGCAAGCAGGACATGATGTTCGCCATCCTCAAGCAGCTGGCGGATAATGATCAGGCCATCCACGGCGATGGCACGTTGGAAATCCTGCCCGACGGCTTCGGCTTCCTGCGCAGCCCGCAGGCGAACTTCCTGCCTGGACCCGACGACATCTACGTCTCCCCCGCCCAGGTGCGCCGCTTCGGCTTGCGCACTGGCGATACGGTGGAAGGCCAGATCCGGGCGCCGAAGGATGGCGAACGTTACTTCGCCCTGCTGAAGGTGAATGCGATCAACTTCGAGCCGCCCGAGGCGCTGAAGCACCGCATCAATTTCGACAATCTGACGCCGCTTTATCCCAACCGGCGGCTGAAGATGGAAAACCCCGAGCTCGAGAGCGTCGCGAAGGGGCCGACCAAGGATTATACCCATCGTGTCATCGACCTGATTGCCCCGATCGGCATGGGCCAGCGGGCACTGATCGTGGCGCCGCCGCGCACCGGCAAGACGGTGATGCTGCAGAACATCGCCAAATCCATCACCGCGAACCATCCGGAAGTCTTCCTGATCGTGCTGCTGATCGATGAGCGGCCCGAGGAAGTGACCGATATGGCCCGCACCGTCCGCGGTGAGGTCGTGGCCTCCACCTTCGACGAGCCGGCAACGCGGCACGTGCAGGTCACGGAGATGGTGCTTGAGAAGGCCAAGCGGCTGGTCGAACACAAGCGCGACGTGGTGATCCTGCTGGATTCCATCACCCGTCTCGGCCGCGCCTACAACTCCGTGGTGCCCTCCTCGGGCAAGGTGCTGACCGGCGGCGTGGACGCCAATGCGCTGCAACGCCCGAAGCGCTTCTTCGGCGCCGCCCGGAATATCGAGGAAGGCGGATCGCTGACCATCATCGCCACCGCGCTGATCGATACCGGCAGCCGCATGGACGAGGTGATTTTCGAAGAGTTCAAGGGCACGGGCAACAGCGAGCTCATCCTCGACCGCAAGCTCTCGGACAAGCGGACCTTCCCGGCGATCGATATCACCAAGTCCGGGACGCGCAAGGAAGAGCTCCTCGTCGATCGTGGGACTCTCTCGAAAATGTGGGTGCTGCGGCGGATCCTGAATCCGATGGGCACCCAGGATGCGATGGAGTTCCTGTTGGACAAGCTGAAATACAGCAAGACCAACCAGGATTTCTTCGACGCCATGAATACGTGACGCAAAGGGGGCCGAAAGGCCCCCTTCGCTTTTCAACCCTCTACGAAGGACCACCATGGAAGCACACACAGCCAGCCTCGCCACCATCATCCGCGCCGCCCACTTCGCCGCCCGTGCCCACGCCGCGCAGCGCCGCAAGGGCGAGGCGGGCGAGCCCTACGTCAACCACCTGCTCGAAGTCGCCGAGCTCCTCGCCACCCATGGCGCGCCGCCCGAGGCTATCATCGCCGGCCTGCTGCACGACACGGTCGAGGATACCGAGGTCACCGAGGCCGAGCTGGCCCGCGAGTTCGGCCCCGTCATCGCCGCCATTGTGCTTGAGGCCACCGATGACCAGGCGCTGCCGAAGGAGATCCGCAAGGCCAACCAGGTCCGCCACGCGCCGGCCAAGTCGGCCGAGGCGAAGCGGGTCAAGCTTGCCGACAAGATCTCCAATCTCCGCGCCATCGCCGCCACCCCGCCCACCGGGTGGAACCATGCGCGGCGCGTCGAATATGTCGGCTGGGCCGGTCGGGTCGCCGCCGGGCTGAAGGGCGTGAACCCCGCCCTCGACGCGGCGTTCGAAGCGACCTATCGGGCGACCATGGCACGCCTCGCCGCCGAAGAATGACGCCCGATCGGCGGCTGGTCCGCTGTCTCGAGCGGGCGACGCTGACGGCCCTGCCGGCACCGCGGCAGGCCTTCGATGGGTCCTTCGTGATCAAGCTGTTCAGCGGCGGCACCGGGCGGGGCAATGCGGCCTCCAGCCTCGATCCCGCGGCCGATCCGGATTTGCCCGCGCGGCTCGATCGGATTGCGGCGATCTACTGTGCCCATGGCCTGCCGCCGCGCTTCCGCGCAACGCCGCTCGATCCGCCCGGCCTCAATGAAGCGCTCGCCGCGCGTGGCTATTGCCCGGGCGAGGAGAGCATCGTCTTTGCCGGCGCCGTCGCCGGGCTCACCGATGCGGCCATCCGCGATGAGGGAGGGCCGAGCGTGGCCTGGATGGCGCTGATCGCCACCGCCGAATACCAGACCGCCGCGCGGCGGGAGGAAAAGCGCCGCACGCCGGACCACTTGGCCGCACCCGGCGCCTGGCTCGTGTTGCAGCAGGACGGGGCGGATGCCGCCGGCCTGTCGAGCGTAGTGAGTGGTGGCTGTGTCGGTATCTTCGATCTGGCGACGCGGCCCGAATATCGCCGCCGGGGCTGCGGCGCGCGGCTGATCCGTCATGCCGCGCAATGGGGCGCCGGGCATGGCGCGCGCATGGTCTATGCCCATGTCGCCAGCGCCAATGCGGCCTCGCGCGCCCTGCAGGAACACTGCGGGATGCGCGAGGCGTATCGGTATCGCTACTGGCTTAGAGCATGATGCGTTCGCATTCGCTCACGCATCCTGCTCTATCCTTCGTTTGGTCGCGGGATTCAGCGCCTTCGGCGATTCCGCCTCAACACATCCCGCTCAGGGAATAAGGACGGTCGAGCCGGTGGTCTGGCGGCTCTCCAGCGCGGTATGCGCCTTGGCCGCGTCCTTCAGCGGGAAGGTCTGGTTCACGCCGATCTTCACCGCGCCGGACTGCACCACCGCGAAGAGGTCATTGGCCGTGGCGACCAGATCCTCGCGCTTCGCCGTATAGGTATTCAGCGTCGGCCGCGTGACGTAGAGCGAGCCCTTGGCCGCCAGGATGCCGAGATCGGTCGTCACCGGCCCCGAGGCATTGCCGTAGCTGATCATCAACCCGCGTGGCCGCAGGCAGTCGAGCGAGGTGAGGAAGGTATCCTTGCCGACGCTGTCATAGACCACGGGCAGCATGGCGCCGCTGGTGATCTCCTTCACCTTGGCCGGGATGTTGTCGCTGGTCAGCAGCGCGTGGTCGGCGCCGAGACCCTTGATCAGCGCGGCCTTTTCGGGTGTCGAGACGACGCCGATGACGGTTACGCCGATATGCTTGGCCCATTGCACCAGAATGCTACCAACGCCGCCGGCCGCGGCATGGACCAGGATGGTCTCGCCCTTCTTCAGCGCGTAGGTCTGCTTGACCAGGAAGCAGGCGGTCATGCCCTGCAGCATCATCGCCGCGGCCTGGCTGTCGGTGACGCCGGCCGGGATCTTTACCAGTTTCTCGGCCGGGGCGACGCGTGCCTCGGCATAGGCGCCGAGGGCGCCGGCATAGGCAACGCGATCGCCTGGCTTCAGGTCGATGACGCCGCTGCCGACCGCCTCCACCACGCCCGCGCCTTCCATGCCGATGGTCACCGGCATCGAGGGCGCCTTGTAGAGGCCGGTGCGGAAGTAGACGTCGATGTAGTTCAGCCCGACCGCGGTCTGCTTGAGGAGAACCTCGCCCGGCTTGGGATCGGGCTTCGGCACCTCTTCCCAGATCAGCTTTTCGGGGCCGCCATGTTCATGGACGCGGATCGCGTGGTTCATCGGGGGGTTCCTTGGCTAGTCTCGAACAGGGGTGAGCCGGCTGCCCGGATTTCGAGGTCGAGCAGATACCGCTTCGTAGCGACGCCATCGCCGCCCGAATAGCCACCCAGCCCGCCATTGGCGGCGATGACGCGGTGGCAGGGGATGAGGATGGGGATCGGGTTGGCCCCATTGGCCTGGCCAACGGCGCGGGCGGAGCGACAGCCGACCGCCGCCGCGAGGTCGCGGTAGGACCAAGTTGAGCCATAGGGAATGCCCGTCAGCGCCGCCCAGACCTGGCGACGGAATGGGGTGCCGAAGGGCGCAAGCGGTAGATCAAACTCCGCCCGGACACCATCGAAATAATCCTGCAATTGTGATGCGGCGCGTTCCAGCAGCGGTCCTGGCGGCGAGGCTGGGGGGCTGGCTTGGCCCCATTCCAGCGCGATGATCGCCCCCTCCTCGGCGAAGAGGGTGAGCGCGCCGATCGGGGTGAGGAGGCTGAGATGTGGCATCGGGTGGCGGATCGCACACCCGCGGCTGCCTCGCGTCAAGCCAGGGGCCAGCCTACACTCGGCAGCGCATCGCGGAGAGAGATCATGGCCGAGCGAAGCCTACCCGGTGACCCGCCGCCGTATTACGCAGCGCATGTCTTCGTCTGCTGCAACCGCCGTGCCGAGGGGCATAAGCGTGGCTCCTGCGCGGCGCGCGGGGCGGAGGCGCTGAAGGACTATATGAAAGCCCGGGCGAAGGAACTTGGCCTTGGGGCGATCCGAATCAATCAGGCCGCCTGCCTCGATCGCTGCGAGTTCGGCCCGACGCTGGTGATCTACCCGGAGGGCGTCTGGTACCGCGCCAGCACGCGCGAGGAGATCGACGAAATCCTGGCGGCGCATCTGCAAGCCGGGGGTCGGGTGCCGCGGCTGATGCTGACCGCGGCGGATGTGGTGCCGAAGGGCTAGAGCATGCTGCGTTCACATACGTTCACGCAGCCCGCTCTAGCATGTGTTGGATCGCGCGATTCAGCGCCTTCGGCGATTCCGCCTCAACGCATCGCGCTCTAGCCCCGCGACCAGACCATGATGAACGACGTCATCTTCGCCCTGGCCTCGGGCGCCGGCCGCGCCGCCGTGGCGGTGCTGCGGCTCTCGGGTGCCGGCACGGCGGGGGTGATCGGGGCGCTGGCGGGCCGCCTGCCCGCCCCACGGCGGGCCTCCCTGCGCCGGCTGCGCGCGCCGGTGACGGCGGAAGTGCTGGATGAGGCGCTGCTGCTCTGGTTTCCCGGGCCCGGCAGTTATACCGGGGAGGACAGCGCCGAGCTGCATCTGCATGGCGGGCCGGCGGTGCTGGCCGGGGTGACGGAGGCGCTGGTCGCGCTCGGCGCAAGGCCGGCTGAGCCCGGCGAGTTTACCCGTCGGGCCTTTCTTCAGGGCCGGCTGGACCTCACTGCGGCCGAGGGCATCGCCGATCTGATCGAGGCCGAGACGGTCGCCCAGCGGCGCCAGGCGCTGCGCCAGGCCGGCGGCGCGCTGGCGGCGCTCTATGGCGGCTGGACGGCGCGGCTGACAGCGCTGCTGGCCCGCCAGGAAGCCTTCATCGAGTTCGAGACCGAGGACCTGCCGGCGGGCCTGGATGCAGAGGTCGCGGCAGCCGCGGCGGTGCTGGCGGGGGAGATCGCCGTGCATCTGGCCGAAGGCGGGCGTGGTGAGCGGCTGCGGACCGGGCTCGAGATCGCCATCCTCGGCGCGCCCAATGCCGGTAAATCCTCGCTGCTGAACGCGCTGGCGGGGCGGGATGCGGCGATCGTTTCGGCCCGGGCGGGAACCACGCGGGATGTGGTCGAAGTGCGGCTCGACCTCGATGGCGTGCCAGTGACGCTGGCCGATACCGCCGGTTTGCGTGAGGCGGCCGATGAGATCGAGGCCGAGGGCATCCGCCGCGCGCGGCGCCGGGCGGAGGAGGCGGATCTCGTCCTCGCGCTCTTCGCCGCCGATCGCCCGCTGGATGCCGAGACGCTCGCCTGGGTGCGGCCGGAGACCCTGGTTGTCGCCAGCAAAGCCGATCTGGCGACGCCGGCGGCGCTGATTGCGGGGATCGTACCGCTGCCGGTCTCCGTGCTGAGCGGGGCGGGGCTGGCCGCGCTACGGGCCCGGCTGGCGGCCGAGGCGGCGGCGCGGGCCGGGCTGACAGCGATGGCCAGCCTGACCCGCCCGCGGCACCGGGCGGCCTTGCAGGAGGCGGCGGCCTGGCTCAAGGAGCTGGAAGCGGCGCCGTTGCCCGAGCTGCGCGCCGAAGCGCTGCGGGCGGCGCTACGGGCGCTCGGCCGGATTACCGGCGCGGTCGGGGTGGAGGCAGTGCTGGATGCGGTCTTCGGGACCTTCTGCATCGGAAAATAAGGCGCAGGGTCCGGGCCCGGCCGGGGAAGCCCTGCCCGGCTGGCATGACCGCAGCTTGGCGGCGCGGCAGCGCTTCCTGGAGCTGGCGGTAAGGCAAACCCCGCGCGCCAAGATCCAGGAATGGGCGGAGCGCCTTGGCCTCGCCGTCGCCGATTCCTTCACCCAGGTGGGTGAGGCGGAGCTCGCTTTTGCCTACGACCTTGCGGTCTTCACCGCCTTGCCTGGGCGCAGCCGGGCGGTGGACCGGATGGCCAAGCAGTTCCTGACGCTTGAGGGCGAGGCGGCGCTGGTGCTGAACGGGCTGTTGAGGGCCTGGGTCTCGGTCTTTCGGGTGCTCGGCCCGCATCCGGAAGCGGGCTTCATCCTGGAGGATGTGCTGCGCGGCGGTGAGGTCTGGGTGCTCGACCAGGGTCTGGCTGAGAGCGCCGAGCCGGGGGCGATCCTGGCCGCCCGACTTGCCAGGGTCTGCGGCTTTGCGATTACCAGCGGCGTGCTGGCGACGCTCGATGAGGAGCGGCTGGCCAGCTTTCGCGCCATCCTCAATGAAAGCGGGCTGGATGCGGCAGCACTGGCGGAGGATCCGCGTTTCATCAGCGCGCTCTGGCAGCATGCGTTGCAGACCTGATGTCGCTATACCCGCCGCATGCACGGGGCGGGTTATGACGTGGTGGTGGTCGGCGGTGGTCATGCCGGCTGCGAGGCGGCGGCGGCGGCGGCGCGCTGCGGCGCGCGGACCTTGCTGCTGACCCATCGGCTGGAGACGATTGGTGAGATGTCCTGCAACCCCGCGATCGGCGGGGTGGGCAAGGGCCACCTGGTGCGGGAGATCGACGCGCTGGATGGGCTGATGGCCCGCGCCGCCGATGCCGCCGGCATCCATTTCAAATTGCTGAACCGCAGCAAGGGCCCAGCGGTGCGCGGACCCCGGGCGCAGGCCGACCGCGCGCTCTATCGCGCCGCGATGCAGGACCTGCTGCGGGCCCAGCCCGGGCTCGATCTGCTGGCCGAGGCGGCCGAGGACCTTGTCATCGAACAGGGGCGCGTGGCTGGGGTGGTGACCGCGGC